>NZ_JBSSAC010000029.1:0-34724 GCF_054058315.1 Thermostichus sp. MS-CIW-40 | reverse complement strand
GTCAGGACTTGGGTCATGGTTCTATCGTAACTTCCGCATTCCTCCCGACACTGACCCTACGGGTACAGTGCGGGGCTCCTGCGATTTCTAGCTGAGATGGGGGCTAAGAGCAGTAGGATGTTCGACAAGGGGCTGTAGCTCAGATGGATAGAGCAAGCGCCTCCTAAGCGCTAGGTCGGCGGTTCAAGTCCGCCCAGTCCCGCTTCCTCAAGCCGCCAGACTCCTGGCTGGGCAGGTCAACGATAGAGGTTGCAGGAGTTGTGTAGGTTGTAGCCGGAGACCAAAACCTCTTGCTGGCGATCCCCAAGGCCGATGTCACAGCGCAGGGGATCCCCACCAACAGCTGTGTAGGTGTGAGACTCCGTCATCCAACGCATGCCAGCTGGGCCAGGAGTGGGAGGAACAACTTCGGGGAGACGATAGTTGGGGGCTTGCCAGGGATCTTGCAGATAACGATCCCCGTGGATCCCTCCGAATTGAATATCGGCGTAGCTGGAAGGATAAACCGTAAAATCCATGCGGAAGATTTCTGAAGCGCGGCCAATGGTCGCCAAAGCTGTTTGGGCTTCAGCAACTCTGGAGCGGCGAATGTGGTTGAGCAGGTTGGGAATGGCCACCGCGCAGAGAGTACCGACAATCACGATGACCACCAGCAACTCGATCAATGTCATGCCACAAGGAGCCGCAGTGGCCAGACGAAAGAGGATTCTCCGGAGATACACTTCATGAGGGGAAAACCGACTCATAGCAGTTCCAGTCCCGCTTCGGGAGAAATCAGGCACTTAGCTAAACCCAAAGGAGCTTGCCCCAGTATTCCAGCCTTTCCTTGGTTTCAGGTTACCCTTTGCGGATCCAAAACTTTCCCTGTCAAATCACGCGAACTCCTGAATCCAAAACCTCACTGGCTATCAACTGTGGGTAAGTTTTTTATAAACTGGCCTCAAGTTTTAAGCTCAGATAAAGCTGGGTTCACTGTGAACTATTTTCGCGGTTGTCTGTGGGGTGGCACTGCCAGTTGCTACTGCCCCAAACTTTTATGTGTTACCCATTTTTGGAACAGCAACAGATGAATTTTTGCCTGTGGCTATCTCAATCCTATGGACGGGAATGTCAGACTTATGGTCATTTCGATTCAAACTGGGGCACTGACCCACGCCTAAAACCTTTACTTTCAGAGCGGCGGGAGCTTTGGCAGGATGAGTACGTCGTTCTCAGCCCCCTGTTGGGATGGGGCAATACCCCGATTAGCCCAAGATGTCTATACAGCGGCGAATCAATACCTCACTCATGCGTTGGCGGTAGAGGGCGCTGGCCCGAAAATCCGCGATCCAGCCGTGGGCTTGCTCTGCCAAAAGTTGGGGAAGATGTTCTGGATCGGGCCGGGATCCCAGCCGCACCAGTTGTGGGGGTGAAAGGGCGGCATTGAGTCCGAAGCGATAATCGCCTGAGTCGGGATCGCGGGATCCGGCAACGATCACCAAGGCGGGATCCGTTTGGGTGATGCCGAGCCGCTGAAAGGTGCTGGGGCCGCGCAGCCGTTGGGCCGGGATCCAGATGGATCGCAAGGCTTCCCCCGGCTGCAGCAGAGTTTGTTGGGGGCCGGTTTGAAAGTCCTGAGCGGGGATGTGGCGCAGGGATCTCTGCAGATCGATCAGCGTGTAGGTGGCCTCAAGGGCGATCAACACGGGTGCTACGACACCGACACTCAGGGCCAGGCAGAGATTTCCCCCTATCGTTGCCAAGTGGGCCACCTTAAAAGAGGCCAAAGATGCCATTCCCTCGCACAGGGCGCGGATCCCTGGCCAATGGGGTGGCCAATCGTATTGCAACAGTTGCTGGAAGGTACAGGTTGCTTAACCCTTCTGCACTGATTTCCAGCTCATTCCAGCCCAGAGGATGCAAATCGACCAGTCCCCGCAGGTGGGGTTGCGGCTGGGAGAAGAGCCAAGTCCCTCCGGCCAGCCAGTTCCAGCCGGGATCCCATGCGGTCAAGTCCTCAAGCTGTTGGGGACGAATGTAGGTGTGCAGATGGTGCAGATCCATGGGTTCTCTCAGGCAGGGATCCAGACTGCAGGCTTCAGGGGGCTAGAGAGCTTCCTCAAAGCATTGGGCGAGGGCCTGGCACAGCTCAGGGACAACATCAGCAGGCCAAAAACCTTCTCCGCGCCGGCCTTGATGCAATTGCACATAGAGACCCCAGGCAGTGGCGCTGCCGCTGGCTATCAGGGTCAAAGCAGGGAAAGTCTGCTCCAGCGTAATGCTCTCCTCCGCCATCAGTTGGGATGCGATGGCCTCCATATCCTGCTGCAGGCGCTGCACCCCCTGCACAAACGCTTGCCACTCCTCCTGAGTGAGCTCCAGCGCCCAGGTTTCTCCCCCCACCAGGGCAACAAAAGGGGAACGGGTGGGATCCCAGCCCAGCCGCCAGCCGGATCCCTTGTGCAAAGAGGGGCGGCGTCCTGCCGTGGCGATTGGGAACCCGTCGTCGGGAACAGACATGCGAGGAAAAGCATCCATGGTGCTCCCCACTGCTGACGCAACCGCTGCAGGTAGGCCAAAAAAGATGGGGGTAAAATCGACAGGGTGTGTTTTAGGATAAAGCGGCCATGGCCAGTTGTCAGGCTCTCACTGCCAAACCCCGTCGGTTTTTAGGGGCTCCGTCCCGCTGGCGCAAACAGAGCACCCTCATTTCCGGCTTGGGCCTGTTGCTGGCGGCCTTAGCGCTTCATGCCGCCGACGCAACCGGAGTTCGTGAAGAGACCTTGGCCACGGCAGCCACCCCCGAAAACCCAATCCTGCATATAGGCATTGTGCAACGCTTTGGCCGTTCTGAGACGGATCAAGTGGAGCTGGGGGCGCCGACGGGATCCCTTCTCACCCTGGAATTCCCTCAAGCAGACGGCAGCACCCAGACCCAGCGAACGTCTCGGGTCAGCATCGGCATTGTCAATCGCGCCCTGACCACCCCGGAAACCGTATACCGTCTAATCCTCAGCAGCCACAAAAGTTTTGAGAGTGCCGAGGCCAACGCCAACCATTGGCAGTCTCTGGGCATCAGCACCGAGATCGCCCAGCCGCAAGAATGGCAGGTGTGGGCCAACCGCGCCTACACCCCGCAACAACTGATCCAGATTCAGCAGTATGCCCAGAAGGAAGGGATCCCCCATGTGCGGCTCGAGGTGCAGGAGCGACGCGAACGGGCGGAGCTAAGCTGGGTTCATGAACACTTTCGCTACCACCGCACCCGCCTCAGGGTGACCTCCGATGCCGGCTATCTGCGGGTGAACGACCGCCACTACGCCGGCTCTATTACCATTCAGCCCAACGCCTACGGCAGCTACACCGTAGTCAACGCCGTGCCCCTGGAAACCTATTTGCGGGGGGTGGTGCCCCATGAGGTGGGGTCGGGGGCTCCCTTTGCCGCCATGGCTGCCCAGGCGATCCTGGCGCGCACCTACGCCCTCAAGAACCTCCACCGCTTTCAGGTTGACGATTATCAGCTCTGTGCCAATACCCATTGCCAGGTTTACAAGGGGTTGACCGGAACTCACCCACGGGCAGACGAAGCCATTCGCCAAACCAGTGGCCTGGTGCTCACCTACAATGGCGAGCTGGTGGATGCTGTCTATTCCTCTACCAATGGCGGCATCTCGGCGGCCTTTGAAGATGTTTGGGACGGGGATCCGCGCCCCTACCTGCGCCGGCAAGCGGATATTGCCCATCAACCGGGTAAGCCCTTGGATTTGCGGCAGGAGAGCAGCTTCCAGGCGTTTTTGGCCCAGCGAGAGGGCTTCAACGAAGCAGGAGTATCCCGCCTATTCCGCTGGGAGTTCTCCCTATCTTTGGAGGAGCTGAACACCCAGTTGCGGGCCGGCCAAGACTACCTAGGGATCCCGATGCCCACCTGGAGCAGCATCGCGGGGATGCAGATCCTGGAGCGCTCCGCCAGTGGCCGGGTGCAGGTGATGCAATTGGACTTGCAGACGGCAGAAGGGATCCGCTCGATTCTTTTGCGCAAGGATCAGGTACGCTTGGCTTTTCCTCGCCTGTACAGCACCCTGTTTCGGATAGAGCCTCTGAAACAAGGGGAGCGATTGGCAGGCTATCGCTTCATCGGTGGCGGCTTTGGCCATGGGGTGGGCCTGAGCCAGTATGGCTCCTATACCCTGGCTCGGCAGGGGTTTAACGCGGCACAAATCCTCGCTTTCTACTACCCCGGCACCACCTTGGCCCCGCTGGGATCCCTATCCTTGCAGTTGCCTGCCGCCTCAGCAGCCTACTCTATCCGCTAGAGGTTGGGTGAAAGTTATGGCCGTTCGCGACAGCGGGACAGAGCCTTTAGAAGAGCATGACTCTAGTCAATAGTAAGCTCAACTATACTGAAAATAATGTATAATATGTTCAGTACGGATTACTACCAGTTGATCTTTCTGTTTACTTTCGAGTCTGCCAACATGGTAGCCAAAGCAAAGCAGAAAATTGGTAGTAAGACGACACGGAAACTGCGCTTTGGGTATTCTACTCAAAGCTTTGCGGGATACCGCCATTCTGTTTGGAAACAAACAGAATGCTATCGCTGCATAGTTGAACAGTGATGTTCAGCAGTGTTCAGCGTAAATGTATCAGCGCCGGACATCCCTATTCTCCTTCAGACGGGAGGGATCCCTCCCCTGAGGGACAGGGATCCATTGGCGACGGCGGGACAGAGTCCTCCGCTGCCGCAGCAGAAGGGGAATCGGCGCCCGGTCGTGTCAGCAGTGGGGAACTGTCTGCGATCCCAGCTGCCCCGCCAGGGTTTAAGTCGGGGTTTGTGGGGCTGATCGGGCGGCCCAATGTGGGCAAGTCCACCCTACTCAACGCCCTGGTGGGACAAAAGATTGCCATCACCTCTCCCGTGGCCCAGACCACCCGCAACCGCCTGCAGGGGATCCTCTCCCTACCCCAAGCCCAGATCATCTGGGTGGATACCCCTGGCATCCACAAACCCCACCACCGCCTGGGGGAAATCTTGGTACACAACGCCCAGGCAGCCATTGCCGCTGTGGACGTGATCCTCTTCGTGGTGGATGGATCGGTGCCGGCAGGACGCGGGGATGCTTTTATTGCCGAGCGGATCCCTGCTGCTTCCCCCTGCCTGATCGTCTGCAACAAAGCGGATCTGCTGCCTCGGGATGCTGCCGTGCGCCAAGCTCACCAGGAGAGCTACCAAGCCCTACGCCCCGGCGCTCCTGTCGTTTGGGTGTCTGCCTTGGATCCCAGCAGTTTGACACCCCTGATCCAAGCCACCATCGATCTGCTGCCCACCGGCCCCTACTACTACCCGCCGGATCTGGTGACGGATCAGCCGGAGCGGTTCATCATGGCGGAGCTGATCCGAGAACAGGTGCTGCTGCAGACCCGCGAGGAAGTGCCCCATTCCGTGGCCGTGACCATCGACCAGGTGGAAGAAACCCCCAACGTCACCCGCATCTTGGCCACCCTCTATGTAGAGCGGGACTCGCAAAAGGGGATCCTCATTGGCAAAGGGGGGGAAAGGCTCAAGCGGATCGGCCAGGCAGCCCGCCTGCAGATTCAAAAGCTGATCCTGGGCAAGGTGTACCTGGAGCTGTTTGTCAAGGTGCGGCCCCACTGGCGGCGCTCTGAGCACCTTCTGCGCGACTTGGGCTACAGCGCTACGTCCCCCTAGCGGGAATAAGCCATTTGCGTCAGCAGGACGGAGTTCTTATGCCCCCCTCTCCCCTTGTGGGTAGGAGACTGGGGTATTTGCGCGAGCAGCACGGCGTGCCTGGGGGGAATGCTGCAAAAATGCCCTAGACCTGCTTAGAACAGATACTGACTGGGATCCCTGCGTTAGCTTGGATAGCAAAGCCTTTGGAGTTCAACGGCAGTTTTTCCCATCTTGCTTTGCTGCCCCGCGCTATGACCGCTTTCTATCCCGCTACTGTTCAACCGGGCGCCCGCACCCTGCCTGGCCACTACTACGTCTCCTCCAGCCGCTTTGAGGCGGAGATTGAGCAGATTTTTTATCGGCAGTGGTTCTGCGTGGGGCGCAGTGCCGATCTGGCCCAACCCGGAGACTTTTTGCAGGTGCAGGTGCTCAGAGAAAGCCTGATCCTGGTACGGGATCCCAAGGGGCAAGCCCACGCCTTCTTCAACCACTGTCGCCATCGAGGAACCCGACTCTGCAGCGAGCTCCAAGGCCATTTTGCCGATGGGATCCCTTGCCCCTACCACGCCTGGCGCTATGGGCTGGACGGGCAATTGTTGGCAGCTCCCCAGATGCACGAGGTGGAAGACTTTCGCCGTGAAGATTATCCCCTCCACTCCGCTGCCTTGGCAGAATGGGAAGGCTTCGTCTGGGTCAACCTCAGCCGCAATCCTCAGCCCTTCGATGAGGTTTTTGCCCCATTGCAAGGTCGTTTCCGAGAGTGGAACCTGTCCGCTCTGCGGCGAGGCCATCGTATTGAATACCACGTTCAAGCCAATTGGAAATTGCTGTTTGAAAACTACTCTGAGTGCTACCACTGCCCGCTCATTCACCCAGAATTGGCCCGCCTTTCGCCGGCTCGCAGTGGTCGCAACGACTTGATGGAAGGCCCCTTTTTGGGCGGCTACATGTTGCTCAATCCAGATGTGACCAGCCTAAACATGAGTGGCCAACGCAGCTTGCCCCTGATCTCCACCGTGCGAGGCGAGAACCAACGGCGGGCCTACTACTACACCCTTATGCCCAATCTATTCTTGAGCCTGCAGCCGGACTATGTCATGACCCACACTCTGTGGCCCCAGGGATCCGACCGGACGCGGGTTGTCTGCGATTGGCTGTTTGAGCCGGAGACCTTGGCGCTGGATGGTTTTGATCCCAGCGAGGTGGTGGAATTGTGGGATCGCACCAATCGACAGGATTGGCACCTGTGCGAGCTCACCCAGCAAGGGGTGGGATCCCGTGCCTATGAAGCAGGGCCTCTTTCCCATGCAGAAGGGTTGCTGCAAGCCTTTGGGCGGGAATACCGCCGGCAGATGCAGGAGTTGGAAGAACAAAGCTGCTAAAAAAGTGTTAGGGACAGAGGGTTTTTGTTGATTGGGTTGCCGTTGGCGTTGTTAGGACGAAGTTCTTTGTAAGGTGCTTTGGGCTGAGGTTAACCACAATGTTGCGACTGTACGGGATCCCAACCTCCGGAAATTGCTACAAAGTGGAATTGCTCCTCAAGCAATTGGGGATCCCCTATGAGACGGTTGAAGTCAACTCCAGGGCCGGAGAAAACCGCCGCCCCGAGTACCTGGCCAAAAACCCCCTGGGCCAGATCCCGGCTTTGGAACTGGAAGATGGAACAGTCTTGGCCGAGTCCGCCGCGATCTTGGTCTACCTGGCAGAAGACACCCCCCTCTACGGCCAAAACAAGTTGGAACGGGCCGAGATTTTGAAGTGGTTGCTTTTTGAACAAACCCGCATTGCCCGCTACATCGCCACCACTCGCTTCTGGGTGCGGGCCGGCCAAGCAGAGGCCCATGCTGACGTGATCGCCCAGAACTTGAAATCTGGAACAGAGGCGCTGGAGATCATGGAAGGCCACCTGCAGGGGAAGGTGTTTTTTGTGGGCAACCGCTACACCATCGCCGATCTCGCCCTTTTCACATACACCCATGTGGCGGAGCAGGGTGGGTTTGACCTTAAGCCCTTTCCCCAGATCCGAGCCTGGTGTCAGCGGGTGAAAGAAACCGACCGCTTCTTCCCCCTACCCGGAGCATGAAACATTTTCTCCTAATTGCTGGCTCCCTCCATGCCCTGCAGCAACTGGCCCAGATACCAAATATCAACCTCGCTGGCCACTTCCCCCTCAGCCAAGAAGGGCGTGCCATCTTGGAAGTTGAGCGGCCCCTTGAAGAGCTGAATGCTGCCATTACCCAAGCCGGCGATGAACTCCTCCAACTTAGCCCTATCTTCTGGCTCCAGGGCTTCTCCCATGATGAACCCCGCCGAAGACGTGTCCGGGTTGTTGATGTCTGACCAGTCGATGGGCGGACGCAGGAATTGGCTCTCGAAGGTGCCCGCGCGAGCTGCCTCGATCAATTGCTTGTATCCTGGCCCCCAGTTGTAGTAGGAAACCCCCAGGCAAATTTCGGGCGCAAAGTTACAACCGCTGGCCAGGCCGTAGTGGGTGTAGCGCACTCGCTTTCCGGCCTCAGCAGCCCGCTTGCCTTGTACCGCCGCCTCCGGCGTATCCAACCCCGACATCACCACATCAAAGCCGCTGTTGTAAAAGTCATCGGCAACCTTGCTTGGATCCAAAGTAACCCCTGGAATGTTGAACCAGAAGCCAATCCAGGTCACCCGGAACTGCAACTCTTCAGGACGATCTCGGTAAGTTTCCCAGCAGTATTTGGCCCCCAAGTAAGCAGCAGCAGCGTAACGGCGGGTTTCATCGTTGATCAGAGGTCCCAATAGGCCAATTTTGCCGGTTTCGGAGCCCAGGGCTGCAGCACAGCCAGCCACCATGCGCATCGCTTCCATCTGGGGCATGATGTTGGCCAAGTTGGGCAGATCGATGTAATTTTTCCCCTCCTTCCAGGCCATGTCCCCAGAAGCATGGATAACCGCAATCTCGGGATGCTTGCGGGCCGTTTCAATCGCGTCGTCTTTGTGGTCATCAGAAGTAAAGATGATAACCTTGGCCCCTCGGGCGATCATGTCATCCGCCACCTGGGAGGCGCGCACATTGGGCCGATCCGCCGGGTTCACCTTATCCAGGTAATCAAACTCGACACCGGGCAACTTGGCCTTGACGTATTCGCTGCCCTCCACATGCGCCTGGCTCCAGCCGCCATCCTGCATCGGCCCCACCAGCACCATGCCCACTTTGAAGGTCTCTTGCGCTGTTGTGGGGGTGGATCCCAGTAGAGCGGCGACTGCCAGGCCAATAGCCCAGCCTCTCGAGGGAGAAAAAGCGCGGGTAACATTCCAGTTCACAGGCAGCTCCAACAGAACAGGGATCCAAAGCCGGAAGACTACATCCATCATCGGGATCCCGCTGCAGATCGCTGTATCTGAGAATACAAAAAGGCGCTTGGCAAACGACGTGGAAGCCAGCAGGGGCTCAGGGAGAAATTTATCGTTCCTTCAGTTCCCGCTGAATCTCCCGCTGGGTTTGCCGCTCTTTGATTGCCTGCCGCTTGTCGTGGAGCTTTTTGCCGCGGGCCACGCCCAGATGGGCTTTGATCCAGCCGCGGTTGAGCACCAGCTTGAGGGGAACCACGGTCAGGCCCTTTTGTTCCACCAAGCCCCGTAGGCGGTCGATCTCGCGGCGGTGCAGCAGCAACTTGCGGCGGCGGGTAGGGTCGTGGTTAAACACTTTGCTGGCGGTGTCATGGGGGGAGATGTGCAGATTGTGCAGCCATGCTTCCCCATCCCGAAAGAGGGCAAAAGCGTCTTGCAGGTTGGCTTTGCCCGCTCGTATCGATTTCACCTCTGTGCCGGTCAGTTGGATCCCGGCCTCATAGGTCTCCAAGATGTCGTACTCGAAGCGGGCGCGACGGTTGTCAACCAGGGTTTTGACGTTGGGATCCACAGCCATAGGCTTTCAGTAGACCAGAGGGCCTAACGAGAGGTCAGGGATCTCTCCAATTTTCGCACCGCCCGCCCAACCAAGCGCTCGGATTTGCCGCGCCAGAGAAAGCGAATGGGGGTACCGGTAAAGTCCAGGTTTTGCCGGAAGTGCTTTTCCAGGAAGCGGCGGTAGTTATCCTTAAACAAATCGGGATCGTTGACAAACAGAACAAAGGTGGGGGGCCGATCCGCCACCTGGGTGCCGTAGTAAATTCTGCCCTGCTTGCCCTGGCGGTTGGTGGGGGGCGATTGCCAGGCAAGAGCATCCTGGAGCACTTCGTTGACCACAGCGGTGGGAACCCGTTTGCGGTGGGCGGCCACCACGGTATTCACCTGCTCAAAGATTTTGTGGGTGCGTTGCCCGGTGAGGGCGCTGACAAACAGGAGCGGCGCCCATTCAATAAAGTAAAGCCTGTCGCGAATCTCGCGGGTGAACTCGTTGATGGTGTGGGTATCTTTGTTTTCTACTGCATCCCACTTGTTGACGACGACAACGCAGGCGCGGCCCTCTTCTTCGATGCGCCCGGCCAGCCTCTGATCCTGTTCGGTAACCCCCTCCAAAGCATCGATCACCAGCAGCACTGCATCCGAGCGCTGGATGGCCTTGAAGGCCCGGTTGATGCTGAAGAACTCAATGCCGTACTGCACGCGGTTTTTTTTGCGGATGCCGGCGGTATCGATGAGGCGATAGGGCTGCCCTTCCCAGGTGACCACGGTGTCGATGGCATCGCGGGTGGTGCCGGAAATGGGGCTGACGATGGCCCGCTCGGATCCTACCAGGCGGTTGAGCAGGCTGGATTTGCCGACGTTGGGCCGCCCCACAATCGAGACGGCGATGGGATCTGGCTCGCCTGCGGCTTCTGCGGTCACTTCGGGCAAGTGAGCCAGGACCGCCTCCAACAGCTCGGCTACCCCATTGCCATGGATGCCGGAACAGGGGATCGGATCCCCCAGCCCCAGCTCCCAAAAGGCTGCTGCCTGAGCCAGGCCCATCTGCCCCGACTCGCACTTGTTTACGGCCACCACCACCGGCAGGGGTTGTTTGCGCAGCCAATCGGCCACTTCTACATCGGCGGGTGTCAGTCCCTCTCGGCCATCCACCACGAAGATCACGGCCTGCGCCTCGGCCATGGCTGCCATCGCTTGCTGGCGAATGTGGGGCAGAAATTCGCTGTCGTCGCCAAAAACCAGGCCGCCGGTGTCCACCACCCGCAAGCGGCGCCCGTTCCACTCCACCTCCTGGTACAGACGATCCCGGGTCACCCCAGGCTCATCATGCACAATGGCCGAACGCACCCCCGCCATGCGGTTGACGAGGGTGGATTTGCCCACGTTGGGGCGACCCACAATAGCCACAAGTGGTAGGGGCACTGTTCGGCTCGTCGATAACTTGAGATGGGATATCTATCCTAGCCGTTCCGGATCCCGGATGCCCAAAGCCGCCAATCTCGATCATTGCTTTGGATGCAGGTCTGGCGGTAAGTTAGGTACCTATCCTCCCATCAGGCACCGGCTGTGCCCCTTCCCCATTCTTGCCATGAACCGCGCTCTCGTTCCCGCCCAGCGGCTGAACAAGCTGCCCGCCTATGTCTTCGCCCGCTTGGATGAGCTGAAGGCCCGCGCCCGCCAGCAGGGGTTGGATTTGATCGATCTGGGCATGGGCAACCCCGATGGTCCCACCCCACAGCCGGTGGTGGAGGCAGCCCAGGCGGCCATTGCGGATCCCGCCCACCACGGCTACCCGCCCTTTGAGGGCACGGCCAGCTTCCGCCAGGCGATCACGGATTGGTACTGGCGCCGCTACGGGGTGGAGCTGGATCCCAATGGAGAGGCGCTGCCTTTGCTGGGATCCAAAGAGGGGCTGACCCACCTGGCTCTGGCCTATGTGGATCCCGGAGATCTGGTGTTGGTGCCCAGCCCTGCCTATCCAGCCCATTTTCGCGGCCCCATGATCGCAGGGGGGCAGATCTACCCGATGATGCTGCGCCCGCAGAAGGGGTGGCTGATTGACCTGCAAGAAATACCGCCGGAAGTGGCCCAGCAAGCGCGGGTGCTCTACTTTAACTACCCCAACAACCCGACGGCGGCAGTTGCGCCCCGCTCTTTTTTTGAGGAGGTGGTGGAGTTTGCCCGCCGCTACGATCTCATCCTGGTGCACGACCTGTGCTATGCCGAGTTGGCTTTTGACGGCTACCGGCCCACCAGCCTGCTGCAGATCCCAGGGGCCAAGGACTTGGCAGTGGAGTTCCACACCCTCTCCAAAACCTACAACATGGCCGGCTGGCGGGTGGGATTTGTGGTGGGCAATCGCCAGATCATCCAGAGCTTGCGCACCCTGAAAACCAATCTCGACTACGGCATTTTTGCCGCCATCCAAAAGGCCGCCGAAACTGCCCTGCGCCTGCCGGATAGCTACCTGGAGCAGGTACAAGAGCGCTACCGCCGCCGGCGCGACTATCTGATCGGCCGCCTAGCGGAGTTGGGCTGGCGGATCGAGCCGCCACGGGCGACGATGTATCTCTGGATCCCTACCCCCCGCGCTGCCGACGGCACCCCTGAGGGATCGACGGAGTTTGCCCTGCGGGTGCTGGAATCTACAGGCGTGGTCGTAACCCCCGGCAGCGCTTTTGGAGAGGGAGGAGAGGGCTACGTGCGGATTAGCCTAATTGCCGATTGCGAGCGCATAGGTCAGGCTATCGATCGCTGGGCGGAAGCTGGGATCCGCTACTGCTGAGCCTCAGTCTTGCGGGAGTTGGTACTGCTCCACAATCCGCCGGGCAAAGGGGGGCACGTGCTGCTCCAACTTCTGGGGATAGTGGCGGCGCACATAGAGGTAGTTGCGGGTGAAGTGGGAATCGATGGAGAAGCGGGCATATTCCAGGCCGCGCGGCCCAAAGCGCTGGATTGCCGCCCCCAAGAGGCGAGCCAGCCACATTGGCAAACTCAGGGCTTGGTCGTAGGCAGGGATCCCCTGCTGCACTGCCGCCCTCCGGGATCCCTGCGAGATCACCGGTTGGGTTTCCAGCTCCTCCCAGACTAAGTCCAACAGCTCTTGCCCCCGCTGATTGCGCACCAGCAGCCACTGCCAGCCCAAGGGGGATCCCATGTAGCCCACCACCAGATCTGCCAGAGCATTCACATAGTCAAAACAACTGAGGCAGGAGGGGGCAAACACGTCCTTGAGTTCTTTGGTCTTGAGGCCGAAGAAGGGCACCTTTTCCACCGAGCCATCTTCGTGTTTGAAGTGGATGTGGAAGTCTTGCATAAACTCGTAGTGCACCACCGTCTGTGGGGAGCGGCTGGTGGTTTCTAGAAACTTTTGCAGCCCGGCACGGCTGACATTGTCCACACAGGGCGTGCCCAACACGTACAGCTTCTCCAGGCCCAGTTTTTTTTCCACCGCCCGCAAAGCCTGAATTTGGCAGCCCACCCCGATCACCAATAGGCGCTTGAGGCCGCTTTGCTCCACCTGCTCCAACACAGACAAGTTGGGAGAAAGAGTTGGCTTGTTAACTCGCGCCGCCCAGACCGCTTCGGGGGTACGGGCCAGGATGGGCCGTGGCTGAAAGCGATCCCGCTCATCCGCCTGCACGCACACCACCCCTTCCACCAAGCCAGTGGTGAGGGCCTTCATGCCAATGCTGCTGACAATGCCCGTCCACTGGGCCCCCGGGATCGGATCCCGCTTGCGGGCCGTAAACATTGCCTCGTAGACACCGAAGTAATCGGTATCAGTGACGGCGAGGGATCCTGAGCGCAGCGATTCCCGGGATCGCCCGTGGGTCTGTTCTTCCAACTGGGTCAGTTGCTGGTTCAAGAAGGCACAGGCTTCTTTGACGTGGGCCACGTAGCGGGTATCGCAGAGGCCGCACTGGCTGCACAGCTCTTTGGCCGGATAGCGGCCGGAACGGATGGGCCGGGCTGGACGCGGTGAACGGGATCCCATGATTTCTAGTGTTTGCGTAAGCGGAATGGAGTCCAATGGATCTTTTGAGCTTTGCTATTTAAGCTTTCTTTGAGATCTAAAGACACAGGCACCTCAGGCGTTCGCAGCAACGGCAACCAAGGTGCTCTCTTCAGTTTGCGGCCAAAACGGCAGATAGCGGCAAAGAACTTCGAGGGATCCCTGCTAAAGGAGCGCAAAATTTCAGAGCCTCTATAGATTGCTGTAGCGTTCTTCGGCCCAGGGTTCACCGCCCATGTAGTAGCCGTTGCTCCCCCAAAAGCCCAGCTGATCTTAGGGGGGAAACTCCAGGCATATGGGTGAGGGATCAAAGTGCGCACCGGCCCTACCGGGAGCGGTTGTCCTTCCAGGGTATGAACCAGGTAGTTTTCGGGGCGGATGAACTCCTCCAGAGTCAGGTTGGTGGTGTAGCCGCCATAACAGTGTTGCATCACCGCCTTGGCCTCAGGAGCAATGGATACCAACTGCAACCCATCCGGGATCCACACCCCTGTCCAGTTGACATCCTCCATCTCCTTTCGGTACAACGCAAAGACTGGAGACACGGCACAGCTTGCCCACTGCTGTCGCCCCCATCTAGCCCCACCACTTGGCCGGTGTACTCCGTCATCGAAGGCTTGGTACTGCGCTGGAGTGGCCTTGAGGAGTTTGGCATCTCTGACCAGCGTGGGTGTATCTTATCGCAGGTCTAACAGGGCAAAAGCCGTCCTGGAAGGGCAGGGCTTTGGACCTAGCTTTTTGGTAAAGGTATGGGCTCTAGGGTGGAATCTTGCCCGTGACGGGCCTGTAGGATCGGGTCAACCGGGAACGAGGACTGGCGCTGCTTCAGGATCGGGGAGAATGGATCCCTGTTGGAGCCTGTGAATGGCTGCCGGGGATAGGGGAGAAGAGCCCGGAAGGGACTCCGTCCCGCTAACCCAAGCGGGTGAGGTTGATAAAGCCGACTGGTGGAACTGAGTTGAGCAATTTTGGGGTGCAGAGCGTGTTGTCGATGAACCTATGGAGTGCAGGGCTGTTGGGCCTTACCTTCAGCTCACCTGGAGAATTTGTCTTCCGCTTTCCCCCCGGCACCCCGCTGGTGGGAGGGCTGGGCCTACGCTGGTATGGCCTATTGATGGCAGTGGCCGTGTTGGTCGGCTTGATCTTGACCAAAGCGTTGGCAGAATCTCGTCATCTAGAGAAAGAGCCTGGCAAAGCCAGTGAACGAGTGGAGCTACTGGCCCTGTGGTTGGTAATATCTGGGTTTCTGGGCGCCCGCCTCTACTACGTCCTCACCCACTGGTCAGAGTTCCAAGACAACCCCCTCTCGGCCTTTGCCATTTGGCAGGGGGGTCTCATCATCCACGGTGGGGTGTTGGCCGGCGCGCTTGCCCTTTACCTCTATTGCCGCACCACCGGGATCAACGGCTGGAAGTACGCCGATGTGCTCACGCCGGGGTTGATTTTGGGCCAAGCCATCGGGCGCTGGGGCAACTTTTTCAACTCTGAGGCCTACGGTGCCCCTATTCCTCCCGACAGCCCTTGGCCGCTGCGGGTGTACATTCCTCCCCAAGCCCGCGAGCCGGAATACAGCCAATTTGAGTTTTTTCACCCCATCTTTTTTTACGAAAGCGTCCTCAACCTGCTTCTATTTGCCCTCTTGATGGGAATGTTCTGGCGCTTTCCCAAACTCAAAGATGGCACTTGGGTTTGGACCTATGTTGTCGGCTATAGCCTGATCCGCATCCCCTACGAAATCTTGCGCGTGTCGGCGGTGGCCTATCTGCCGGGAACTGCCATCAAGGCTGCCTACGTGGCCAGCGCCTTGGGCCTAGTGCTTGGGATCGGCATGCTGATCTACATGTACCGGCTGCGCTATGATCCCGACCTAGAACGATTAGCAGCTTGGTTGGCCGAGCAGGCAGGGCTGGAGCTGGAAACAGCTTCAGACCTTGTGCAGCGGGCTTGGGCCATCCAGCAACAACACCGCCGCGCCGACCTGTTGGATCGTGTTACCCTAGCCATGCCCCACTTTCCCGGCACCCTTGCCCCTCACCTGTCTCTTGGCCAACGGGAGCTGCTCATGCGGCAACTGTTTTGTCGCCTGGAAGGCAGGGATCCCTCTGAGGAAGGGCTGGCCCAAGCCAGTTAGTGCCGTGGCCATCAGGCTGAATCAGGGTCATTCCCTCACCCCCAAGGAGAAAGCAGGGCCAGGGAGCAAAACCTTTAGGCCAGCAGACCTCGGGCCAGCAAACCCGCCCCCCCTCCCATCAACACCAACAGCCAAGTGGGCTGGCGAAAGCGCATCAAGGCAATGAAGGCCGCTACCCCGATCCCCAAAGCCACCAGCGAAGCGGGAGTTGTTTGTTGTAGCAGCGCATTTTGGGCCAAGGGCACTGTAGCCGCAGCAACAGCCCCCAGGGCCGTTGGGGTAATTGCCTGCAGGGATCCCTTCACCCAAGCATTGTGCCGTATGCGCAACAGAACCGGAGCTGCCAGCAAAATAAAGGCAAAAGAAGGGGCAAAGATGGCCACTGTTGCCGTCAGGGCCCCCAGCACCCCTGCCACCTTGTAGCCGATAAAGGCTGCCGTCAGCACCACCGGGCCAGGAGTAAATTGCCCAATGGCCACCCCATCCAAGAACTCTGTCGGCGTCAACCAGCCCAACTGATCCACCACCTCGTCGGCGATGAAGGGGATGATCACCAGCCCTCCCCCGAAGATGGTGCCGCCTACTTTCAGGAAAAACAAGGTCAAAGGCCAGAAATAGGCACCAATCCGCTCCAGACCCCAAAAGCTGCTCAGGATAAGGGTTTCCGGTGGAACCGTGGCCACTACCGTCTGGGCCAACGTCAATACTGGCCAAGGGAGTAAAATCGGGATCCCCGATAGTGGGCCTTTTTTGGGCCCATACAGCAGCAGCCCCACCAGAGCCGCCAGCCCGAACAGCAACAGGATATTCACCCCCCCAATCAGCAGCAGGGCAAAGGCCGCCACCGCGATCAGCCCCCGGCTCCAATCCTTCACAGCTTTACGGCCCAGTTTCCAGCAAAAGGCCAGGATAATGGCGATCACCACCGGGGCCACCCCAAAAAACATCCCCTCTAGCTGCGGCACCCCCTGAAAGCGAAAGTAAAGCCAAGAAAAAATCACCTCGATCACAAAAGCAGGGGCAATGAAGCAAATCCCCGCCAGCACCGCCCCCAACCAGCCTGCCCGCACATAGCCGACATAGATCCCCATCTGGGTAGAAGCTGGCCCTGGCAACATTTCACATAGGCCCACCCCTTCGGTAAATTGTTCCTGGCTCATCCAGCCCCGCCGGATCACCGCCTCATCGTGTTGCATGGCGATGTGGGCTTGGGGGCCGCCGAAACCCAGGGATCCCAGCCGCAGGAATACCACGGCAATCTCTTTCAGGCGCGTTGAAAGGGAGGGCAAGTTGTCGGGGACGTTTTCCGGCCTGGGGAACTGACCGGGAGCAGACTCAGAAGACATGGGCAAAGCCCGGCAAGACAACCCCGCCTATCCTGCCATCTGTCCGGGATCCCTTCAAGAGGACAACACTCGCCCGTTTATCCTTTCACCCAAACTGCCCCCTCAGGTCTTCAGGCTTCGCAACCACTCTTCCAGAGCGCGGATCGGCGCGGGATCCCGGTAGACGCGCTCCTGGCGCCTCTTCACCTGTTGGCCCATTTGCTCTCGCCACTCTGGATCCAAGCCCAACTGACTGGCAATCTGGACGTATTCATCGAGGGTGTGGGCGATGGTATCCAGGATCCCCATCTGCTGCAGGATGGCGTAGGTGTGGCGGCCCCGCATCAGGGATCCGGGCAAGGTGACGATGGGCAGCCCGTGGGGCAGGGCTTCCAGGGTGGTGTTGCCCCCTGACCAGCCGAGGCTATCCAGGTAAATATCCCCCAGGGCATTGTAGGCCGCATATTCTGCGGGGGAGAGTTCTGGTAAGAGCACCACATACTCTTCAGCGGCCAGGTCATAGGCTTGAAAGGCCCGCCGCATCCGTTGCCAAAAGCGCTCGCGGATCCCTTGGGAGAAGCGGCCTCGCAAAAATAGAAATTGACACTTCCCCACTTTCCGGGCGATGCGAGGGAACACCTCGTCGTGCTGGGGCAGGTATTTAAACAGGGATTGGGCACAGAGATAGAGCACCCTATCGGGATCCACCCCCCAAGCTCGCCAATCCACTGGGGCCGGGAGAATATCCAGGGGAACATAGTAGGTGCCGATTCCGGGCAGGGGAAGCAGCCGTTCGCAGTAGTGGCTGGCCCCTTCTGGCGGCTCCATGAGCTCGCTGCTCAGGAAAACATCGATGGTGGGCAGCCCAGAGGTTTGTGGATGTCCCCAGGCCATGGCCTGCACGGGGGCCAAACGCAAGGCGGCCAACGGGGCGCAGACGGGATCGATCCCCACTTCGGGATACAGGATCACATCCAACTGGGCTTCTCGAATGGCCGTCTGCCATTCCTCCAAGCTGCGGGATCCGGCCACAAAGCGCTCGAAATAGGGGGGTAGGGATTGGGTGATTTCATCGTGAACGGGAGAGGTGTGGAAGCCGTAGAGAGCCACTTGGGAGCGATCCAAAGCTTCTACCCAGCCGCGAGTCAGGATCTTCCAAACGGAGTGATCCCGAAACAGGCCGGAGACAATGCCCACCCGCAGCTTGTCGGCGCGTTGCTTGAGCAGCAGAGGGGGGTGGGGGTAGCGGGCTGCCATGACCTCACAGACCAGGGATCCGTAGAGCTGCTGCAGATCGCGGTCGTTCTGGCCTTGGTAGGGCAAAAAGAAGGGCTGGACGGAGCCGATCCCGGCAGCCGCTTGCTCCAGGGTTATCGGATCCCGCGGCAGTTGTTCCCAGCGGGCCTTTACCTGTTGTAGGGCTTGGCGGTAGCGCTCCCGGGCCACGGGAACTTGGTCTGCCGAGGCGTACAGCAAGGGCAACTGGCTCACACACCACCCCAGGGCAGCGGCCAAGTCGGCAGGATCGGCCTGCCAAAGGCGGTAAAACAGCTCCGCCGCTTTTTCCTCTTGGCCACAATCCCGCAGCACAATGGCCAAGGTGTAGGCAGCATCGGCAAAGTCCGGCTGCAGCTCCAGGGCCTGTCCCAAGGGGACAAGGGCCGCCTCCAAATCCCCCTGCTGCCGCAGCACCAGCCCCAGCTGGTACAAAACTTCCGCGTCCGGCCCCCCCTGCTCTAGGGCCAGTTGCAGGTGAGTTTTCGCCTCCGCCAGCTGCCCCGCCTGCTTGAGAACAATTCCCAAATTAAAGTGGGCGTCGGGAAACCAGGGCTGGTGGGCAAGGGCCTGCCGGATCAGGGCAATCGCGTCGTCCAGGGATCCCTGTTGCTGCCGACAGACCCCCAAGAGGTGCAGTGCCTCCGGGTGGGTGGGCTGGGCTTGCAGCACCTGCTGGTAAAGTGAGACAGCCTGTGGCCATTGCCCTGCCTGGTGATGGCGAACGGCTTGGGCCAACAGACGCTGCAGGTGCTCTCCTCTGTCCTTTCCAGCTCTGCCTAGGCCAAAGCCTTTCCCCGGTCCAGACACAGTGAGCTCCTCTCGCCGGCGGATCCTGGGCCTCTACCCCATCAGCCGTTGGGGAAATTGAGAAAGCCCGCCAAGGCCGGAGCAATCGGCAACAGGGTCATGACCATCAAAAAGAGGGCCAGCAATGCCAAAGCATCCCGCTGACCGTCGGTTTCAGTAATCTCATCCTGCGGTGGACGCTCTGGCTCGCGGGCGATGAACAGGATCAGCAGCGCCCAGTAGAGGGCCAAGACGTTGCTGATGGCCGCCACCGCCAAGGCAATCAGGGTGATGAAGGTGGCGCGGGCCGCCGTCTTCCGCCCGTACACCGCCTGCACAATGCGACCCCCGTCCAGCTGCCCTGCCGGCAGCAGGCTCAAGGCGGTGATTGCCAGGCCAATCCAGCCCACGGCAACAAAAGGATGAATGGGAACCAGCTCCGCCTGCAACTGGGATCCCAGCACCAGCCGCGCTAGGGTGCCTACCAGGATGGAGCTGCGGAAGATCTCCGTGGGCACATACAGACCCTCGGAGCCGGAGAGCTTCAGGCCAGCCAAGAGCACCAGCAGCGACAGGATCCCGCTCGCTGCCGGGCCGGCAAAGGCAATGTCGAAGAGGGCCTTGCGGCTGGGCACCGGCGATTGGATGCGGTTCAGGGATCCCAGCGTGCCGATCCCCAAGCTGGGGATAACAAAAGCAGGGCTGAGGCGCACGCCGTACTTGCCCGCCATCCAGCGGTGTCCGGTCTCATGCACCAGCAAGATGGCGAAGATCCCGGCCGCCACCGGCAGGGCTTCCACCCAGCGCCCTGGCGCATCCAACAGCCGGAAGCCCAAGAGATTGGCCCCCACCTCCAACGTGGCGACGAAGCTGAAGACCAGCAACGCCCCCGCCAGGATCTGCGCCCCCACGGAAGCGCGGTAATTGACGATGGGATCCGGCAAGACCACCACCGCCGGCTTTTCCGCCGGATCCTCCACCAAAAAGAGCTGGTAGCGACTGCCCACCTGCTCTTTGAGCTTCTCCACCAGCAGGGGTACCACCACCTCCGCCTCCTGGCGCAGGTTGCCCTTAAAAATCGCCCCTTCCCCATAGGGGACGGTCTCGGTGACGAAAAAGGTATCGAGGCCGAAAATAGACTGAATGGCCTGCAGATCCTCAGCCGAGATCCGCTGCAGAACCGCAGGCGCTTCCAAAGGCGCCTCCCCTGCAGAAGGGGCTTCCCCCTGCTCTTCCAGACGAGCCAACTGCTCGCGACGGGCCTGCAGCTCCTGTTGGGCCAACTGGCGGGTCTTGCGCCCCACAGCAATGTAAAGCCCTGTAAAGACCAACAGCAACACCAGGAAGCCTGCAAAATTGAGGTAGATCCCCAGCAGCAGCAGCCCCAGGAAAACCACCCACGGCAACAAGAGCAGGGATCCCTGTAACCACACCCAAACGGCTAAGGATCCCCGCCGACGGGCTCTCCAGAAGCCCCAACCCAAAAAGGCCAGCGTTCCCAGCAAAAAGAGCGGCGTAATCTCAGCGGCAATGTTCATGGCTGACCTATGAGGCTGTACGGGTACCAAGCTGAGGGCAAGACGGCTCAAGCAGAAACAGCCGTTCCTTCAAAACGGGGCTCCGGCTGCTCCCACAGGTAGAAGCCAGCTTTCCGAGGTTTCAGGAGGAACAGCCGCAAAAACTGATAGAAGTTATCCAAGTAGAGGGGCAGCTTGCGCAAACCCTTGAAGGGGCCGGATCCCCGGGCAATCTCCCTCAGCTTAGCGTTGTTGGCCACGCACTTTTGCAGCCGCCGCACAAACTCAGGGTTTTCCACATCCAACACCACCGGGAACACCTTGGCCGCCTCGCGGTTGGTCTTGTAGATTACCTCCATGTCATAAGTATGGGGATCCAGCCCGATGAGGCGGTAGAAATCCGGGCGCTCTCCCACATCGTTGAGGTACATAGTGGCGAACACCGACAGCAAGAAGAAACGGCACCACAGCTTGGCCACCCATCCCTTGAGCAGCCGCGGCTGGCTTAGGAGCATGAGCGCAAAGAAATCGCCGTGGCGGTTCTCGTCCTGGCACCAGTTCTTGAAGAAGTTGAAGATGGGGTAGATGCGGTCTTCGGGATGGGCCTCCAGGTGGCGGTAGATGAGGATGTAGCGCCAGTAGCCGATCTTCTCCGAGAGATAGGTGGCATAGAAGATGAAACGCGGCGCGAAATAGGTGTAAGACTTGTGCTTAGTGAGAAAGCTCAGGTCGAAGGCCATGTTGAAGTCGCCCATGGCGCGGTTCAGGAAGCCGGCATGGCGGGCCTCGTCGCGGCTCATCAGGGCAAAGCACTCGGCCAAAACGGGGTTGGTCTCTTTTAGCTTGCGCGACAGCTCCTTGTAGAGGAGAAAACCGGAGAACTCGGCTGTACAGGAGCGCTCCAAGAACTCCACAAACAACCGGCGCGCCTGCGGATCCAGGCGGCTTTCCCAGTCTTGGTTGAACTCCTCACCCCGGACGAAGTGATGGCGGTTGTAGTCGGCGCGAAACTCCTGCAGGATGGCCCGGAAATCGGCCTCTCGATCCCCTAAGCCCATTTTGCCGATGGCCTCGAAATCGGTGGTGTAGAAGCGCGGCGTCAGGATGGTCTCGGTGGGCACTCGCGCTTGAGTTTGAGCAGCTTGCAAACTGGGACTCATAGTGATTTAAAGCGGATGAAAAGGCCAGGTATACTCTCGCAGTTTACCAGCCTCTCTGGCCGTCGTGGGGATAAGAAGTGTTACCGGCAGGCTCTGAGAGATCCTTAAGACTCCACTGCCAGCGGCTGGGATCGCAAGGGATCCGTCAGCTCGCTGCCCTCCTCCGAAGGCGGGATCACCTGCCAAAACAGAGGCAAATAGGATTCCCAATTTTGCAGAATGCGCTCCGCTTTGGGGGAATGGGTGCGGCGATAGTGCTCTTGGATCAGGCTCTTCAGTTGTGCCTCTGCTGCTGCTGTCTGCACCCGCTGAATGCGCACGATCTCCCCGTTGACCTTGGCGGGGAAGTTGCCCTCCTCATCCAGCACATAGGCCAGGCCGCCGGTCATCCCCGCTCCCAGGTTGCGGCCCACCCGCCCCAGCACCACCACCACCCCACCGGTCATGTACTCGCAGCAGTGGTCGCCGGATCCCTCGATCACCGCCTGCGCTCCCGAGTTGCGCACCGCAAAGCGTTCCCCCGCCTGGCCGTTGGCAAACAGGGATCCGCCCGTGGCCCCGTACAAACAGGTGTTGCCCAGGATTACATTTTCCGCCGGATCGCGGGGCGCCTCAGGGGGAGCCAGGATGACGATCTCGCCGCCACACATGCTCTTGCCCACGTAGTCATTCGCTTCTCCTGTCAGGGTCAGGCGCATCCCCGCCAGTGTAAAAGCGCCAAAGCTCTGGCCAGCGCTGCCGACAAAGTGCAGATCCAACTGCCCCCCCTGTTGGGCGAAGCCGGTATCTCCGTACAAGCGGGCCAAGGTTCCGGCAATGCGCCCGCCCACACAGCGGTCGGTGTTGGCGATAGGGATCTCCACCGTGGCCGTGCCGCAGGTTTCCACCGCCTTCTGCACCTCCGGCTGAGCCAGGATCTGCTCATCCAGCACCGGGCCGTTGGAATGCACCGGCTCATGCTCCAACCAGTCGGGCAGGGTGTTGGGATCAAAACCGGGGGGAGTTCGCAGCAGACACTCCAAGTTCAAGGATTGGGTCTTCTGCAGAACCGCATCGGCCCGCGGACAGAGCAGATCCACCCGTCCAATCACCTCCTTCAGAGAGCGGTAGCCCAGTTGGGCTAAGACTTGGCGCACCTCCTCCGCCACAAAGGTGAAGAAGGTCACCACGTGATCTGGCGTGCCGGGGAAGCGCTTGCGCAACTCCTCCTTCTGGCTGGTCACTCCCACAGGGCAGTTGTTGGTGTGGCACACCCGCGCCATGATGCACCCCTCCGCAATCATGGCCACCGTGCCAAAGCCAAACTCTTCTGCCCCCAGCATGGCCGCCATCACCACTTCCCAACCCGTGCGAATGCCGCCATCCACCCGCAGGATGGAGCGCTGCCGTAGGCCGTTTTCCAGCAGGGTATGATGCACCTCCACCAGGCCCAACTCCCAAGGTGCCCCGGCATGTTTGATGGAGCTCAAGGGGGAAGCCCCTGTGCCCCCTTCATGGCCGGAGATTTGGATGATGTCGGCGTTGGCCTTGGCTACTCCTGCCGCCACCGTGCCGATGCCCACCTCCGCCACCAGCTTCACCGACACCTGTGCCTGGGGGTTCACCTGGTGCAAGTCGAAGATCAACTGCGCCAGATCCTCGATGGAGTAGATGTCGTGGTGGGGCGGCGGCGAGATCAAGGTCACCCCCGGCTTGGAGCGGCGCAGCTTGGCGATGTAGGGGCTGACCTTTTTGCCCGGCAGTTGCCCGCCCTCGCCCGGCTTGGCCCCCTGGGCAATTTTGATCTCAATTTGCCGCGCGTTGAGCAAATACTCCGGTGTCACGCCAAAGCGGCCCGAGGCCACCTGCTTCACCGCCGAGCTGGCGTTGTCCCCCATGCGCAGCCCCTTCAGGTGGGGAAAGCGGGCCGAGGTGCCATCTGGGCCTACATCGGTGATGGGGAGGTATCGTTCCGGATCTTCCCCGCCTTCACCGGAGTTGGACTTGCCGCCGATGCGGTTCATGGCAATGGCCAGGGTCTCGTGGGCCTCGCGGCTGAGGGCCCCCAAGGACATCCCACCTGTGGCAAAGCGTTTGAAAATCTCCGACACCGGTTCCACTTCCTCCAAGGGAATGGGATCCCGGTCGCTGCGGAAATCCAGCAGGTCTCGCAACGCGGTGGGGGTGCGGCTGCGCAGGTGCGCCCTGTAGATCTCATAGTGGGCAGGCTGACCCGATTCGATGGCCTTGTGCAGCAGTTTGGCCATTTCTGGACTGTTGATGTGGTATTCGCCTTTGGGCCGCGCCTGGATAAAGCCAAAGTTCTCCAGCTTTTTCGAGGTGAGTTCGGGAAAGGCCCGCTGGTGATTCACCATGCCCTCGCGGGCCAGATCCGCCAGCGTCATGCCTCCCACCCGCGACACCGTGCCGCGGAAGGCCAGATCGATCACCTCTTGGCTCAGGCCAATGGCCTCGAAAATCTGCGCCCCGTGGTAGCTGGAGAGCAGAGAAATGCCCATTTTGGAAAGAATCTTGAGCAGCCCTGCCTCAATGGCGGCGCGGTACTTCAGTTGCACCTCGGCCAGGGAAAGCTGGGGCAACTTGCCGGCAGCCATCTGGGTTTGCGTCTTGGGCTTGTGCCACCACTGCCGCACAGCTTCATAGGCCAGATAAGGACAAACGGCGCTGGCCCCGTAGCCGATCAAGCAGGCAAAGTGGTGGGTGCTCCAGCATTGGGCAGTCTCCACCACCAGGGAAGCGCGTAGGCGCAGCCCCTCCTGGATGAGGTGATGGTGGATGGCGCCCACCGCCAACAGAGGTGGGATCAGAGCCTGCTCGGCATCAAGGCCGCGATCCGAGAGGATTAAAATCTCAGCTCCCCCCCGCACTGCCTGAGCCGCCTGCTGGCAGAGGGCCCGTACCTGGACCTCCAGTCCTTCTGGGCCGGCAGCCACCGGGTAGAGAATCGGGAGCGTGTGGCAGGGAAAAGGGGTATGCTGCAGAGCGGCCAGCTCCGCTTCGTTGAGCACCGGGCTGCGCAACTGCAACAGGCGGGCATGCTCAGGGCGGATCTCCAGCAGGTTGCCCTTGGATCCCAGATACACATCCAAAGACATCACCAGGCTCTCCCGCAGGGGATCGATGGCAGGGTTGGTGACCTGGGCAAAGCGCTGCTTGAAATAGTCGTAGAGGGGATGAGGCTGGGTGGACAGCACAGCCAGCGGCGCATCATCCCCCATGCTGAAGGTGGGCTCCTTGCCCGTAGCCGCCATCTCCTCGATGATCATCTCCACATCTTCTGAGGAGTACCCGAAGGCGGTTTGGGCTTGTAACAGTTGTTCTTCCGAGAGGTGAGGGGTATTTTCAAAGCCTTGGGTGCTGAGCTGAACGCGATGGGCTTTGAGCCATTCGCCGTAGGGGTGCTGGGCTGCCACCTGGGTTTTGATCTCCCAGTTTTTGCAGATTTGCCCGCTCTGCAGATCCACCGTCAGCATCTGCCCCGGGCCTAGCCGCCCTTTTTCCAAAATGTCGGTCTCCGGCAGAGGAACCACGCCAGCTTCCGAGGCCACCACCAGCAGACCATCGCGGCTGCGAGCGTAGCGGGCTGGGCGCAGGCCATTGCGATCCAACGTGGCCCCGATGGTTTTGCCGTCGCAGAAAACCACCATCGCCGGGCCATCCCAAGGCTCCTGCAGGCCGCCGAAGAACTCGTAGAAATCCACCACTTCCGGGTGATTCTGCAGTTCTGGCTGGTTGCGATAGGCTTCCGGGATCAGCACCATCATCGCCTGCTGAGTGGAGTAGCCCGACTGAATCAACAGCTCAAACACAGCGTCCAGGCCTGCTGAGTCGCTGGTGCCCGGGTCAATAATCGGCTTCAGATCCTCGACCGCTGTACCCCAGCGGGGATGGGAAAGGGTTTGTTCGCGGGCGGCCATCCAGTTGACATTGCCCAGGTAGGTGTTGATCTCGCCGTTGTGGCAGAGGTAGCGGAAAGGCTGAGCCAGCGACCAACGCGGCAGGGTATTGGTGCTGAAGCGGCGGTGGTAGGTGGCGTAGGTGGTGGTGTAGAGGGGGTTTTGCAGATCTCGATAAAACTGGCCCAGAACCGACGATTGCACCATGCCTTTGTAAACGACAACCCGGCAGGACAAAGAGGCAAAATACAGAGCATAAAAGCCAAACCGAGCCTCTACCCGCCGCCGAATGCGCCGCCGCAACAGATAGAGCTGCTGCTCTAGCTCGTCTCCTTCCAGCGTGGGATGGGTGAGGAGCATCTGCCAAATGGAGGGCATGGTCTGCCGCGCCATCGGCCCCAGGCAATTGGGATTGACCGGTACCTGCCGCCAAACCACCCGCTGCCAGTCGGTGGTGGTCAAGTACTCATCGATCACCTGCTGCACCGCCTGACACTCAGCAGGATCCTGAGGCAAAAAGACCATCCCCACCGCGCTGTGAGTGGGATCCCAAGCTCGAATTTCTTCCCTCTCTGCCTGCAACAGCGACCAGGGGATTGCCGTTGCAATGCCCGCCCCATCGCCGCTCTGGCCGTCGCCGCCACAGCCACCCCGATGCTCCATACAGGTGAGAGCCTGAAGGGTTTTCTGCAAGAGGTCGTGGCTGGCTCTTCCCCGCTGATTCACCAAAAAGCCGACCCCGCAAGCATCCCGCTCTTGAAAGTGCCAGTTTTCCTGCAGGATAGGAACCGAGACCTGAGAGGGATGGGGATTCATAGGAGTCAAAACAGTTTGGAATAAATCACGCTTTCAGAGGTGGAAAACCAGCATATCGCACTCCAATCCGACAGGAAAAGGGGGGCAGTCTCAAGTCACGGCTGGCTCTTGCCAACAGGGCAACCGTTGGGGCAATCGGCTCAGCGAAGTAAAGACAAAAAAGCTCGCCATGAACAGATTTTTCGAGTTTCTTCTGCAGCTTTCCCCGACGGACTGCGGACGATCTGAGAAAGCTAGGGCGAATGCGCCAGCTCACACCGGCTCCGCTCGCTGGCAACTGGCCCTGTGGAGAACTGCGGTAGGGAGACAGCCGTAGGGTATGTCCAGGAAGAGGGCAACCCCACAGATGTACAACAGATGTACAAAGTCAGGCGTGCAACGGTCTATCGCTGGCTGAACCTAGAAGACCTCAGGCCGACAAAAGTCAAGACCCAGAAGCCAAAGATAGACTTGGCCGCCCTGCAGCAAGACATAGGCCAGGATCCAGGAGCTCAATTGTAAGGATAGAGCTCAGAGATTCGGGTCGCGCCAGCGGGACGGAGCCCTTGCCCTATTGACTATACTGGTGGTGCTCTGGGAGCAATGATACTATTACCCTAGATTTTTCGTGTTTCTGAGTAAGCTCATGCTGACTTGCCCAAGCCGTCATTCTTTTAACTTAGATACGACAAGATCCATAATGGAAAGCAGCATTATCGATGCCAGGATTGTCACAGGCAATTTATACCTGAATCTACTCAAAAGATTGTCTCAGAAGTCAATATATCCCTAGTTAATAAACTTAAGCGACTTTCCATTGCTGCTATATCTTATGTAAATGAACTACCAGAACTCTGGACAAAATTATGTTAATCACAAATCAACTTATCCTTCCCAAATCATGGAGGTCTACCCGTCAAAAGAGGTACTTTGATCCTGCGATGCGACGAGCTATTGCCATTTGTGCTAGCAGGTTGGAGCTTGAAAGCAGGACGAGCTTCCCAAACTTGTTCAGAATGATTGTTCAGAATGACTGTGTCTCCACATGGGTTGGAGTCAGTGTTGCCGAGAAAAGCCATATCCTTGCTAGATTGAAGTCATGGGATCCCTGACTCTACCCGGTAGAACTGAACTTTATGACCGTCCCTCTGATTCACAGCCGTGACGTTCTAGAGAGCCGTCTCAAGGAGATTCCTGCTGAACCCGGCGTATATTTAATGCGAGATGCCACGGATCAGATCCTCTATGTAGGCAAGTCCAAGAAATTGCGCTCTCGAGTGCGATCTTATTTCCGCTTCACCGGCGACCTGTCCCCTCGCATTCAGCGCATGGTAGCTCAGGTTTGCGAGATCGAGTTTATCGTAACCGACAATGAAAGTGAAGCCCTAGCCCTAGAAGACAACCTGATTAAGACCCATCAGCCGCCTTATAATGTTCTCCTTAAGGACGATAAAAAGTATCCCTATTTGTGCATTACCTGGTCGGAGCCTTATCCCCAGCTTTACATCACCCGCCATCGTCGCCTTGATCGGAATCAAGACAAATACTATGGCCCCTACACCGATGTTGGCCTGTTGCGCCATACCCTTGGGTTGGTCAAACGAATTTTTCCCTTGCGCCAACGGCCCAAACCTCTGTACAAAGATCGCACCTGTTTGAACTACGACATTGGGCGCTGCCCCGGGGTATGTCAAGGCTTGATCAGCCCAGAAGAGTATCGCAAAACGCTGACTCAAGTGGCCATGATCTTCCAAGGCCAGACAGATGAGCTGATCCGAGAGCTGCAGGAGAAGATGATCCAGGCCGCCGAACAGGAAAATTACGAGGCAGCCGCACGATATCGGGATCAAATTCGCGGTTTGGAACAATTGGGAGAATCCCAGAAGGTCTCTTTGCCTAACTCTACCGTCAGCCGTGATGCTCTGGCCTTGGCCATGAATGATTCACGAGCCTGCATTCAATTGTTTCAGGTGCGGGCAGGCAAGTTGGTGGGGCGGCTGGGGTTTGTGGCCGAAAACCGCGGTGACGACCCAGGCCTTATCTTGCAGCGGGCTTTACAAGAGCATTATCAATACTGCGATCCGGTGGAAATTCCCTCTGAGATTTTGACCCAGTATGAATTGCCCGATCACGATTTTCTGGAGTCTTGGCTGAGCCAGAAAAAAGGCCGCAAGGTCAGCCTTGTTGCCCCCCAACGGCAGAGCAAAGCCGAGCTGATCGAGTTGGTTGAGCGGAATGCACAACTGGAGCTAACCCGCACTCAGCGCTTGGCGGATCGGGATGCCGCGGCCTTGGAGCGCTTGGCAGAAGTCTTGGATTTGCCGGATGTGCCCCGCCGTCTAGAAGCCTACGATATTTCCCACATCCAGGGATCCGATGCTGTGGCCAGTCAGGTGGTGTTTATCGATGGCCTGCCTGCCAAACAGCACTACCGCCGCTACAAGATTCGCAACCCTGAGGTGCGCCCCGGTCACTCCGATGATTTTGCCAGCCATGCAGAAGTGGCCCGGCGTCGCTTCAGCAAAATGACCCCTGAGGATCAGCCGGATTTGGTGCTCATCGACGGGGGCAAGGGGCAGTTGTCGGCAGTCATGGCCGTCTTGGCGGATTTAGGGCTGGATCACCTGCCGGTAATTGCCTTGGCCAAACGAGAAGAAGAGATCTTTCTGCCGGGGGATCCCGTGCCCTTGCGGTTGCCGGCCCAAGATCCGGCTCGCTTGTTGTTGCAACGCCTGCGAGATGAGGCCCACCGATTTGCTCTCGCCTTTCATCGCCAGCAACGGAAAGCGCGTCAACATGCCTCTACGCTGGACGAGATCCCCGGCTTGGGCAAGTATCGGCAAAAGCTGCTGATGGAAGAATTTCGGTCGATTGCCCGCATTCAAGTGGCTTCAGAAGACCAGCTGGCCCAAGTGCCCGGCATTGGCCCGAAGATTGCCCGGCAGATTTACCGCTACTTTCACCCGGAAACTCAGGCGGAATCCCCGGAGACAGCGCAGGTGGAGTAGTTGAGAATCCGCGCAGGGATCCCTGCTCCCCCAGCACTCGGTGGGGTGATATCCACAGAAGCCTGAGCACCCTTCCTCGCCCGTGATTTTACGAGATCACGGGGGAACTTGTAGTGCGGAAAACATCGCTCAAAGCAAAAATGATACATAATCTCAGGGGCAGGCGTTCTTAGTGCCCTAGTACTGCTTGCGAAAACATAGGGGATCCTGATGTTGGCCGGACTCGATGTGCTCCTGGAGAATGCTCCCATCGGGATCTTTCGTGCGGATCTGCAGGGACGATACCGGTTTGCAAATGCCAAGCTTGCCGAGATATACGGCTATACTTCCTCTGCCCATTTGATGCGCCATCTGTCGGATTTTGGCCATCATCTCTATGCTGACGCTGCCGGTCGTCGTCAGATTTTCCAGGATTTGCTTGCAGGCAAAGTCGGCGACGGGAGAGTGGCGCAAGAGTTTTTGATCCACAGTCGCAAGGGCTTGGACTTGTGGGTGCGAGAACAAATTCAAGTTGTCCGCAATCCGGCAGGGGATCCCCTCTATTTTGAGGGGTATGTGGAAGACATCACGGCGCGGAAGCAGGCTGAACAAGCGCTTGCAGAGAGCCAACTCCGCTACGAAAGGCTGGTTTGCGCTATTCCACAAGCCTTGATGATTTTTAGCCGAGAAGGCCAATGCCTGGAGCTGATTTCTTCCCCGGAGAATACTTATTTTGCTTCACTCTCAGCAGAGCATATTCAGGGAAAAGCAGTGGGAGAGCTGTTCGGCCCTGAGGTTGGCGATCAACTGCAGAGGCTGATTGACCGTTGCTTGAGCAGCGGATCCCAGCAAACCTTGGAATATCCCCTAACCAACTCAGCGGGAGAGCTCCGTTACCAAGAAATTTGCATAGTTCCCTACGGAGCAAATTGCGTGCTTGGCTGCATTCAAGATATTACCGAGCGTAAGCGTCTAGAGCTGGCCTTGTTGGAGATTCAACAGCGATTCTGGGGAATTGTGGAGTCCTGCAATTTGGGCATCTCTCTGCTGCCTCTTGAGCCAGAAGCTAGTCCGCATGGCATGAACTCAGCCCTCAAGGATATAACAGGATATTCTGCAGAGGAATTGAAGGCTTTGCCTCTGGAGGCTTGTATCCCAGACTTGGCCGATGTTGAAACTCTAAAAAAACTTTGGCAGGAGTTGGTTGATGGCCGGCGCAGTCATTATGAATGGGAACATCCCTACACCCGTAAGAATGGCCAAATCATCTGGGTAAAGTCTCAGGTTTATGTTGTGAGAGATGAAGAACAAAAGCCTCTGTTTGCCGTTTACTTCCTGGATGATATTAGCGAGCGCCGATCCATCAAATCTGCTCTTGAGGAAATTCAAAACCAATTGCAGGGGATCTTCAACTTCTGTAGCCAAGGGATTGCTCTGATGAGCTTGGATCCTGATCCCCGGTATCTCAGCCTCAACCCGGCAATGGCAGAGATTACAGGGTACAGCGAGGAAGATTGGTCGGCTCTGAAAGCGGAAGATTACACCCCCTATCCCGAAGACCGAGAACGGGGCGAGATACTCTGGAATGAACTGCTTTCCGGGTACACCAACAACTATGAATATGAAAAGGTGATTTGCCGTAAAGATGGCAGAGAGATCTGGGTTCGCCTGCAACTGTCTGTAGTGCGAAACGCTCAAAACGAGCCTCTGTTTGCCATTCAATTTCTAGAAGACATTTCCGAGCGAAAAAGGGCCGAAACTCACCTGCGAGAAAGTTTGGCCGATCTGGCCCGCAGCGAAGCACGTTACCGCGCTCTTTACGAAGCGATCCCAGATATGCTTTTGCAAGTGGATCGGCAAGGGCTAGTCTTGTCCTATAAGCCCCCCAGAGGATTTGCATCCGCCTATCCCGATGACCGCTATCTCAACCAATACATTCAAGATCTGTTTCCAGAGCATTGGAAAACCTACTTTGCTCCCTTGTTGGAGAAAGCCTTTCAAACGGGAGAAATTCAGGTTATTGAATATCCGCTTCCCAAAACTTCTCAAGACGCGGCGGAAGCATTGCCGGAATATCGCGAGGCCCGTCTGTTGCCCTTTGGGCCGGATGAGGCCATTGTTTTGGTGCGCGATATCACCCTGCGCAAGCGCCTGGAGCTGGCCCAGCAAACACGAGAAGCTGAATTAACAGCCCTGGTGCAACAGCGAACCCAGCAACTGGAACGCAGTCTGCAGTTTGAATCGATTCTGCGCCGCCTTACCCATCAGATACGGGCAACTCTGGACGAAAAGCAGATCTTGCAGACGGTTGTGAACGAGCTGGGGAAATTTTTGGGCGTTCTTTTTTGCAATGTCGGCCTTTACGATAGCCGCCGAACCTACTCCCTGATCAGCTATGAATACACGACGCTTTCGACCTCTGGGGTTGGGGCTCGGGTTTGGATGAGAGATTTTCCCCTCTTCTACGAACAGCTATGGCGAGGCTGGTGCTTTCAACTGTGCGCTCGGGATCGTCAACGGGATCCCGACACTTTGCCCCCCTATCTGACCAAGCTGGCCTGCCCCATTGCGGACGATCAGGGCATTCTTGGGGATCTGTGGCTGGCTCGGCCTCCTGAGGAGAGTTTTAGCGATTGGGAAATCGATTTGGCCCAGCAAATGGCGGCCCAGTGCGCGATTGCCTTGCGACAGGCCAGGCTCTACCTCAGCAGCCAGGCTCAGGTGACGGAATTGAAAAAACTCAGCCAAATTAGGGATAACTTCCTGGCCGCCGTCTCCCATGAGCTGCGCACTCCCCTTACCAGCATTAGCCTCTCGGTTCACCTGTTAAGGTTAAGCCATCAAACCTCCCCCCTTACCCCTAAGCAAATTCAATATCTTGAGGTTCTGGAGCAGGAGTGCAAGCGAAAGATCTCCCTAATTAACGATCTTCTGGATCTACAAACTTTGTTGGGCGATAGGCTTACGCTGCCCTCTGAGAAGGTTAACTTGCCTTTCCTTTTGGCACCTCTCATCAATCGGTTCCAAGACCAGATGCGCAAGCGGCAGCAAACTCTACAAGTTCACTGGGATCCCCACCTGCCCTATCTGCACACCCATCCCCGCCTGTTGGAACGCTTGGTCTGTGAGCTTTTGACCAATGCCCACAAATTCACGCCCGCCGGCGAACACATTGTCCTAGAGGCTGTTGCTTTAGGTTCCGACCGCTGGGAGCTGCGCTTGACCAACACGGGCACCACCATTCCCCTCGAAGAACAAGAACGCATTTTCGAGCAGTTTTATCGCATCCCCCACTCGGATCCCTGGCAGCAGGGGGGAGCGGGCTTGGGATTGGCCCTGGCCCAAGCCATTGCCAACCACTTGGGTGGCTCTTTGCAGGTGGAGAGCACCGCCCACCAAACTACCTTTGTTCTTCGCCTGCCTGTAGCCAAATCTTGTTGACGATTCGGTTTGGGCCACTTATGGTGAGATTTACCATATGGGGGGCAGGGTGAAGGTAGCGCTGTTGCAGTTGAACTACACTGTCGGCGATCTGAGCGGAAATGCTGAGCGCATCCGTTCAGCGGTTGAGGCAGTGGCGGCGGCGGGAGCAGAGTTGGCCATCACCTCGGAGCTGGCGTTGCTGGGGTATCCACCTCGCGATTTGTTGCTCTACCCGGCCCTGATCGAGAGAGCGAACCAAGTTTTGCAGCACTTGGCCAGTCGGCTACAGGCCAGCATTCCGGTAGTCGTGGGATCCGTGCAGCCCAATCCTCTGCCTGAGGGTCGGCCCCTTTACAATGCTGCTGCCTGGCTGGAGGGAGGCCAGATCCGCCACTGGTTTCAGAAGTCGCTCTTGCCCACCTACGATGTATTCGATGAGGATCGCTATTTTGAGCCGGGATCCCAGCCCCAACCCATCGAGTACCGTGGCCGCCGCCTGGGCTTTACCATTTGTGAAGACATTTGGAACGACCGCGACTTTTGGCAGCACCGTCGCTACCACTGGGATCCGGTGGAACAGATGGCCCGCTGCGGTGCCGACCTGCTGATTAACCTCTCGGCCTCCCCCTTCAGCCTGGGCAAACAGAAGTTGCGGGTGGAGATGCTGGGATCCCTGGCCCGCAAGCACGCCCTGCCCATTCTCTACGTCAATCAGGTGGGGGGCAATGATGATTTGATCTTCGATGGGGCCAGTTGTGCCCTAGATCGCCGGGGTCGGGTTGTGGCCCAAGCGGCTGCCTTTCAGCCGGATCAGCTCATCCTGGATGTGGACGAGTTGACGCAGTCTCCCAACCCAGACCAGAGCCCACCGACCGCGGGATCCCGCTGGCCGACCGAGCCGGAAGCCGAGCTGTACGAAGCCTTGGTTTTGGGCACCCGCGATTACGTCAGCAAATGTGGCTTTCGCGAGGTGCTATTGGGCCTGTCGGGAGGGATCGATTCTGCCGTCACTGCTGTGATTGCTGCCGATGCTTTGGGGCCGGAGCGGGTGCTGGGGGTGCTCATGCCCTCTCCCTATTCCAGCCCTGGCAGCCTGACCGACGCCTACCAACTGGCGCAAAACCTGGGGATCCCGACCCTGAAGCTGCCGATTCAGTCCATCATGGAGAGCTACCACCAGCTTTTGGCAGAGCCCTTTGCCGGCCTCCCCCCCGACATCACGGAAGAAAACCTGCAATCGCGCATTCGCGGCACCCTCCTCATGGCCCTTTCCAACAAGTTCGGGCGGCTGCTGCTGACCACAGGCAACAAATCAGAGCTAGCAGTGGGCTACTGCACCATTTACGGGGATATGTCCGGCGGCCTGGCGGTGATTTCCGATGTGCCCAAGACCTGGGTGTACCGCTTGGCTCGCTGGATCAACCGACAGCAGGAGCGGATCCCGCTTGCTACTCTGACCAAGCCCCCCTCGGCAGAATTGCGACCTGGCCAACAAGATAGCGACAGCCTGCCCCCCTACGACCTGCTGGACAAGATCTTGCAGCGGCACATCGAGCAGCATCAATCCGGCCCGGAGTTGGTGGCTCAAGGGTTCGATCCCGACATCGTGCAGCAGGTGCTGCGGCTGGTTCAAAAAGCCGAGTTCAAGCGACACCAAGCTCCCCCTGGGCTGCGCATCACCGATCGCGCCTTCGGCACCGGCTGGCGGATGCCAATCGCCAAGCGGCAGGAAGGGATCATCTAATGGAACTAGTGGGATACCCTCACCAAATTTTCGGGCTGGAGGCCCGCACCATAGCCGCAGGCTTGGTGTCGGGAGGAAAGCCCGCCTCCTTATAGGTTTGCTGGTCAAAAGTCT
>NZ_JBSSAC010000028.1:0-35682 GCF_054058315.1 Thermostichus sp. MS-CIW-40 | reverse complement strand
TCAAGTGTGGGCACTGTGGATGGGAAGGGGATGCGGATTTGAATGGTGCGAATGTGATTGCGCTCTTGGGGGCTGTCGTAAACCAGCCTAGAGGTTCGTGGTTGGCTTGCCAACTGCAGGGCTACCGAAAGCCCGCCCTGTACTGCGAAGCAGTCAGGGTCGAGTAGTTTACGCTCCCTACACCCACTTGGAGCTGAAGATCATCGACGATGGCTGCGGTATGCCGGCGTCCAAGAGTGGGGTGGATCCCGCCCAGCCGTCTGGCCATGGACACGGGTTGCTCAACATGCGCTACCGAGCCGAGTTGATCGGGGCAAGCATTGCTTGGCGTAATCGCCGCTTTGGCAGTGGCACAGTGGTGGAACTGCGGATCTCTTTGCCGCCGAGTTCCTAATCTTGTCCCCAGCCCAGTCTTTTCAAGGTAGCGGACGCAGCATTTTCGGTCTCAACCTGTTCTATAGTCGTTTAAGCTCAACGGATCCCCGGTTGTCTGACCCGTTTGTAGGGGATCCTCTCACGCTGGCAAGGCGGAGTTTTTGCGCTGTCGTTAACACTGCGAGGAGAAGCATCTGTGGCCTATCGTGTGACTTTGATCCCTGGGGATGGCATCGGCCCGGAAGTGGCCAAGGCGATGACCACGGTCTTGGAGGCTACTGGGGTTCGGTTCGAATGGATCCCGGTAGAAGCAGGAGTGGAGGTGATCGAGAAATACGGCACCCCCTTGCCGCCCCAGGTGTTGGAGTCCATTCGGGAAACCAAAGTGGCGATCAAAGGGCCGATTGGCACTCCCGTAGGTACTGGCTTTCGTTCGGTCAACGTAGCCATTCGCAAGGAGCTGGATCTCTACGCCAATCTGCGCCCGGCCAAATCCATGCTCGGTGTCAAAAGCCCTTTTCAAGACATTGACCTAGTGGTGGTGCGGGAAAATACTGAAGATCTCTATGCCGGGATCGAGTTTGAACGGGGCACGCCGGAAGCCATCCGAGCGCGGGAGGAAATGATGCGCCTCTCCGGCAAACCCATCCGCGAGGGATCCGCCATCGGCATCAAGCCCATTTCGGACTTCGGCAGCCGCCGCATTGTCAAATTTGCCTTTGAGTACGCCCGCCAGAATGGCCGCAAGAAGGTGACGGCAGTGCACAAAGCCAACATCATGAAGTTCACCGATGGCTTGTTTTTGCAGGTGGCACGGGAGGTGGCCCAGGAGTACCCCGACATCGAGTTTGAAGATCGCATCGTGGACAACATGTGCATGCAATTGATGCAAAAGCCGCAGCTCTACGATGTGCTGGTGCTCACCAACCTCTATGGGGACATCATTTCCGACTTGTGCGCGGGGATGATCGGCGGGCTGGGGGTGGCGCCGGGGGCCAACATCGGCGACGGCATTGCGGTTTTTGAGGCCATTCACGGCTCTGCTCCCAAATATGCCGGCCAAAACAAAGTCAACCCCTGCGCTCTGATCCTCTCCGGGGCGATGATGCTGCGCTACCTAGGAGAGCGGGAGGCTGCCGCAAGGGTGGAGGCGGCGGTGCAGGCGGTGATCGCCGAGGGCAAGCAGGTCACCTATGACCTGGCCACAGGGGATCCTGTCGGCACTCAGGAGATGGCAGAGGCCATTGCTGCCCGCGTGCGGGAGATGGCTTCGCAGTAGGGTTTGGCGCCAAATGTTTCTGATCCCAGGCTCCCCAAGGGAGGGGGGCTAGAGGACTCAATACCCCAAAACCGGATCCACCACCCCCAGCAAGGGATCCCCGGCCCGGAAGCGCCGCACATTTTCTCGCACCCGCTTAGAGAGGGCTGGGACAATCATGGCATCGGTAAGAGCAGTGTGGGGGGTAATCAGGCAGTTGGGCAAGCTCCAGAGGGGATGCCCATCCGGTAGGGGCTCGGGATCCGTGACATCCAAGGCGGCCCCGCGAATGACCCCCTGCTGCAGGGCGGCCACCAAGTCGGAGGTCACGATGTGCTTGCCTCGCGCCACATTCACCAGCCAGCACTGGGATCCCATCTGCTCCAACTCAGCTTGGGCGATGATCCCCTCGGTTTCCGGCGTGAGAGCCAAAGCCAGGATCACCACATCTGCCCCTGCCAACACCGTTTGCCGTTCCGCGAGCGTCACCACCCGCGTGGCCCCCGGCAAGGGATCCGCCTTGCGACGCACCACGTCGATGGAGCATTGAAAAGGCTGCAACAGCTTGATCAACTCTTGGGCAATGCCCCCGGCCCCGAAAATGACCACACGGCTACCCCAGAGGCTGGTACCGGAGCCCTCCTGCCAAGTTTGGGCCAAGGCGCGGATCTTCAAGTCGCGCAAGCCGGCCAAGGTCAAGGCCAAGGCATGTTCTGCCACCGGTTGAGCATAGACTCCCTTGCCACAAGTCCACACATAGGCAGGATGCAAAACCCCTGCCCGAACAAAGGGTTCCACCCCTGCCCAGGGCAGCTGCACCCAGCGGATCCCTTTCCCTTCCGCCAGACAACGCTTCAGGCCAGGCACATCAAAGGCATCGGCCCAGACCAAGGCTTCTGCTTCTGCCAGGGGCACAATTTCGCCACCCCCTGCCAAAACAGCCTCTTTGAGCCAGGGGCGAAGATGGCCGGGTTCGACGGCAATGCGTTTGCCTTGGATGCCCATAGGAACCGTTGGATAAGGCTTTCCCCTTGCCAGGATACTGTCGGCAGAGCGAGAGATGGCATGCACGGGCAGCCAAACCGGTGTCGAGTGTTAAGGGATCCCAAAGGGATCCTGGGCCACTTCCATAGGATCGCTAGGGTGAAAATTAGGGCTGCTGTGTTGGCTCAATCCTTAAGTAGGTAGCATTCCCCAATGACCCTATCCGAACTGCTGATCTTGGTGACGCTGCTCTTTCCCGGGATCCTGTTGTCGCTCATTGTGATGGGAACCTTTGCCGCAGGGGGATAATCATCTCCCAATGACAATGGTGAAGCCCTAAAGACGTGAAGACATGTCCAAAACCAAGCTGAGCGCCTGGGTCATGGGCTGGGGGTTAGCCTGCACTGCTGCTCTCTTTTTGCCCAGCGTGGCTGCTCAAGCTCAGGTGACCCTCGGTGTGCAGCCGGTGCGGGTGGTGCAAGGGATCCCTTTGTACCAGAAGGAGGTTTGGGTTGGAGACAATCGGATCCCCGTTTCTATCGTGGTCATTTCTCTCGCAGCGGGCCAACTGCGGCCTATCTGGGCTGCACCTGCGGGGCTGGTGGGTCTGGGGGAGCTGTCTTCCTTTGGCCCCGAACAGGGAGCAGTAGCCGCCATTAACGGTGGGTTTTTCAACCGCAACACCCGTCAGCCGCTGGGGGCAATTCGTCGGGATGGCCGTTGGATCTCCAGCCCCATTTTGGGTCGTGGGGTCATCGCCTGGTCGGATGGGACGGCAGGGCAAGAAGGGGGATCCGTGCGCTTTGCCCGTCTGCAGATGCAAGCAGAGCTGCGCAATGCCATTGGGGATCAAATCCCAGTGGTGGGCATCAATACAGGCTATATCCTGCCCGGCATCTCCCAGTTCACCCCCGACTGGGGATCCACCTACACCACCCAAACGGACGACGAAATGCTCGTGATGGTGCGGCAGGATCAGGTGCAAGAAATTCTGGTGGCGGGCCTGGCCGGCAGTTTGACGGTACAGATTCCCAGCGAGGGGTATGTATTGGCAGGGCGGGGGCTAGAAGGTGCCCTAGAAGCCCGCAAGCTGGTTCCCGGGGATCGCCTCAGCTTTTATCTGCGCTTGGATCCGCCTGAGCTGGAAGCCTATCCTCACCTCTTGGGCGCAGGGCCGCTCTTGCTCTTAGATGGACAGGTGGTTTTGGATGCCCGATTGGAGGGATTTCAGCCTCTCTTTCGCAGGCAGCGAGCCGCCCGCAGTGCCATCGGCCAACTGGACAGCGGACATTTGCTGCTGGTGACCGCCGGCAATGCCCAGGAAAATCAAGGGCTCACCCTGCTGGAGATGGCACAGTTGATGCAGCAATTGGGCTGTCGCCATGCCTTGAACTTGGATGGGGGCAATGCTTCCACCTTGGTGCTGGGGGGAGAGGCCGTCAATTTGGAACACCGACACCCAGAAGCCAGCCCACCCAACAGTGAGACGGATCCCAGTCCCTCCCGGCGGCGTACACCCCGAGTTCACAATGGCCTAGGGTTTTTCCCAAGCCCAAGTCGGTGACAGAAAACTTTTGTGCCGGCGGGATAGAGTCTTTTCCCTTTGATCCAGGGATCGAGGGTGGGATCCCCGGACTTCCTGGCTGATTGGAGGAGGGGTCAAGTATTCTCCAGGATTGGATCTACCTTCTCAACAAAAATCTCTCCTCGCCAGAGGAAGGACTCGGCTTTGATTGCGCAATGGGATCCCGGCAATCTCAGCACCCAAAGCCCCAGAGCTTTTTCAGGTCAATTTTAAGTGGGATCCAAACTGAACGCCCAATGCTCATTTCTCATAACAGAAATAGAGATTAAATTAAGTAGAAAACATTGGCCTTGAGACCGGTAAGAAAAATGATCAAAGAGGCGATCTCTTGAAGAAGACGACCTCAGAGTATAAAAGGCACACAATTCTTTACGCTTCTGCTAAATCAGATGCTGGTTTTCAAAAAAGTATTGTCAATAATCCATTTTTTGACGAAGATGATTGACGAATTTATATTTCTTCACTCTCGAGGTTAGAAATTAACTCCTTGGACTTTTGGTTACAATTCTCTCTACTACGAATGTTCGCTAATGTGTAGGCCTACCCGGCTCCCGACCAAATGTATAGTTATTTTAAAAATGACTATCTCTCCTGGTGGACAAGGCTTTTGGGGTAGGTTGACCCTTGCTCCTCTCTCGTGGGTGGGCTGCTGGTACTGGCATTCCTGTTTGTGAGAGTTAATCTTATTTGGAAGAAATTGATCTTTTTCTCAAATTTTTATAGAGCACCTCTATACTCAAGTGAGATAGCCCCACACACAAGCTTCTGGGCTAGGCCTGAAATTTTATTGAGATCCCCTGTCAAAGCTTTTCAGGTATTGCCTCTTGTGCCAAAAGGCTAGGATGGGCAAGGATTGTATTTTCTATTACTCTATTGGGGATGATTTGTATGCCAGCTAGAAGCAGAACCGACTCATTGACGGATACGCACAGGTGGTGTTTCATGGAATCCATAGCCGACGCTCTCCACCACTTGTAGGCCTTGTAACCTAGGGCCGTGTTCTCTAGCCTGCTCGCGAGATAGAACGTGGTTTGCACTGCTTCTCCAAATCCTATGCCTTCCTCCAAGGATGCCGCTCCTGTAGCCCGCGCCAAACAGCCTGCGGCTCAAGCCAGCCCTGCTGCCGGCGAGCTTTTCCTTCAGCAGAATGGATCCCTCTCCGCCCAGTTGGTTCCCCAGGGATCCCTGCAGCTTTACACCCACCCCAGCCGGGGCATGTTTACGCCCGTCATGGCTCAGGCGATGCGCTTGGCAGGCCAGGGAACGCGGGTGCTGATCGTGCAATTTCTCAAGGGTGGGATCAATCAGGGGCCCGCAAATCGTCTCTCCCTGGGCAGATCCTTGGAGTGGGTTCGCTGTCGCCTGCACCGCTGCATCGATACACCTCACCTAGAGCCTGAGGAGCGGGTGGCATTGGATGAGCTGTGGCAATTTACCCAGGAGGCTGTCAGGAGTGGCCGCTATGACTTGGTGGTGTTGGATGAGCTGAGCTTGGCTGTGAAGTTGGGCCTGATCCCAGAAGCGGAAGTGCTGAGCTTAATCGACCAGCGCCCCATCTCCATGGACATGGTGATCACCGGGCCGGAGATGCCGGATTCGTTTCTGGAGCGGGCCGACTTGATCACGCAGTTGCGCCTACGTGGCATCCCAGGCCCAGGGCTGCGCACTGCCGATGCGAATGTTGCCTGTTCTCTGGATCCCCCTCAAGTCAGCGGCACAGGTGCTATGCCTACAGCAGCCCATGTTGCTCCGCACCGCTAGCGCAAACAGTTTCCGCTCCGAAAGACCTAGGCAACACGGGTCGCGTCAGGGGGGCGAAGTCCTAATAAGACTGGAGCTTGTCCACCAGATGTGCCCTCACTCTCCAGGAAGCCGGCTGTAGCCATGTTGAAAAACGACCGCTGGATCTGTGAGCAAGCGCGGCGAGGGATGATTGAGCCCTTCTGTCCTGAGCTGGTGCGCGCTGTTGAGTCTCGGCCTGTTTTGAGTTACGGGCTGTCTTCCTACGGCTACGACATCCGCCTGTCGCCGGTGGAGTTCAAGATCTTTCGCCATGTGCCCGGCACGGTGGTGGATCCCAAGCGGTTTAACCCCAAGAATCTGGAAGCGGTGGAGCTGCACCACGACGAGATGGGGGATTACTTTATCATCCCGGCCCATTCCTATGGGTTGGGGGTGTCCTTGGAACGGCTGCAAGTCCCGGATAACATTACCGTGATCTGCATTGGCAAATCTTCCTATGCCAGGGTGGGTCTGATTGCCAACCTGACGCCCGCTGAGGCGGGATGGCGGGGCTATCTCACTCTGGAGTTTTCCAACGCCTCTAGCGCCGACTGCCGTGTGTACGCCAACGAAGGGGTGGTCCAGCTTCTTTTTCTGGAAGGGGATCCCTGCCAAGTGACCTACGCCGACCGCGCCGGCAAGTATCAGGATCAGCCGCAGCAGGTGGTGGTGGCCAAGGTTTAGCTGCTTCCCTCAAAAGGGAGAGGGTTGGCGGGATCCGGTTGGCTATGCTGGATCCACGTAGAACCCCATCTTGATTCATCTCCATGCCTGACTCTTTTTCGCCTGCTGCCGCTCCCCCCGGTGAGGCCGAGCCTTTGGGCGATAGGGAGTCCAATCCCGATCTGCTTACAGCTTCCTACGACTACACTCTCCCTCCAGATCGGATTGCGCAAACGCCGGTGGAGCCCAGGGATCAGGCGCGGATGCTGGTGGTGTACCCGGATAGGCACGAGCATCGCCGCTTCTGCCATCTGCCTGACTACCTGCAGGAAGGGGATCTGCTGGTTCTCAACGATACCAAGGTGATCCCGGCCCGCCTGTTCGGGGCTAAGGAACCCTCTGGGGCGCGGGTCGAAGTGTTGCTGCTGGAGCCTTGCCTGGAAGGGATCCCTGCCGCCGCCCAACCTCTGCCGGATCAGGCGTGGAACTGGCGGGTTTTGGTCAGGCCGGGCAAACGGGTGAAGGTGGGGGATCGGATTGGTTTTTGGAGCAAGCAGGGATCCCCCTCTGGGCTGAGGGCCACCATTCTGGCTTTGGATCTGGAAACCGGCGGGCGAGTGGTGCAGTTTGAGTGGGAGGGGGCACAGCCTTTTGAGGAAATCCTGGAACAGGTGGGCCGGATCCCGCTTCCTCCCTACATCAAGGCTTCCGGATCCCCGGGCTCAGGACAAGTTCGCCCTGAAGACTACCAAACCCTCTGGGCCAAAAACCCCGGCTCGGTGGCTGCTCCCACGGCAGGGCTGCACTTTACCCAGGAGCTGCTGGAGCGGCTGGCCCAAAAAGGGATCCAAACGGCCTACATCACCCTGAACATCGGCCTGGGTACCTTCCGACCGGTGGAAGCGGAGCGGGTAACCGAGCATCGTCTCCACAGCGAGTGGCTCAAGGTGCCGGCAGAAACGGTGGCAGCCATCCAAAAAGCCCAAGCCCGAGGGGGGCGGGTGATCGCGGTGGGAACGACTGTGGTGCGCTCTTTGGAAACCGCGGCAGCCTCTGGCACCTTGCAGCCTTGGCAGGGGAAAAGCGATCTCTTCATCTACCCCGGCTACTCCTGGCGGGTGGTTCAGGGACTGGTCACCAATTTTCATCTGCCCCGCTCCAGCCTGATGATGCTGGTGGCTGCGCTGATCGGGCGGCAAAGGCTGCTGGATCTCTACCGAGAGGCCGTCGACCAGGGGTATCGCTTCTATTCCTTTGGGGATGGCATGCTGATCCTGCCCTAGGGCTGGGGCTGACCTGATACATTTACGCTGAACACTGCTGAACATCACTGTTCAACTATGCAGCGATAGCACTCTGTTTGTTTCCAAACAGAATGGCGGTATCCCGCAAAGCTTTGAGTAGAATACCCAAAGCGCAGTTTCCGTGTCGTCTTACTACCAATTTTCTGCTTTGCTTTGGCTACCATGTTGGCAGACTCGAAAGTAAACAGAAAGATCAACTGGTAGTAATCCGTACTGAACATATTATACATTATTTTCAGTATAGTTGAGCTTATTATTGACTAGAGTCATGCTCCCTGGGATCCCTTGAAGGAACCGGCCTCCGCTTCTGCTTCAACTGGGGTCGAAGGACGGTTTTGCCCGCCGGCAAACCAGTTTCGGATGCGATCCCATTCCACCTGATGGTAGCCGTCCACCGCCCAATTGGCCCGCCGCTGCAGCATGTGCAGAGGAAAGAAGGTGGCCAGAGCCAGCACCGGGATCCCTGCCGAACGGGCTGCCTGAATGCCAGAGTAGGTGGCTTCAATGCTCAAACACGCCTGGGCAGGCAATTCCATCCGCTGCAAAAGCAGGCGGTGCAAGTGTCCTGGGGAAAATATTGGGCCTGCATCATCCCCCGTCACTCGATAGGAGCCCACATCGGTCAACTGTATCAGGGCCGGGCAACAGGACTGGAAACGCTCCAGAAAAGCGGTCACCTCGGCTGCCGATTGGCCGCACAGCAGGCCGACCTTCAGTTGCAGCCGCTCCAGCGTCTCCAAAGTTTCCGCCAAACCGGGAATGAGAGGCAATTCCCTCTGCCCCTGCAAAGCCTGTCGGTAGTATAGGGCCTTGCGTTTCAGCAGCTCTTCCAGTTGTTTGGGGCTGAGCACCCGCCCTTGATCCCCCCACAGAGCCGGCAGGCGCTCTCGATCCGGTCGGCCCAGGTATTGCAGCCGGTAAAGCTCCCGCTGCCCAGGGGATCCCGACTTCGGCCAGCACAGGTTCCAGGGGCGCAGGTTCTCTTCCACCAGCAGTTGGTTGATGGCCTGTAGGTGCAGGCTCTCGTCATCGGCCACCACTCCACTCCAGCTCAAGATCACCCCTTGCAGTCCCATAGGGGGGACATCACCCTCTGCTAACGACCGCAACCCAACTGCCGGATCCCTGCTTCAGATCACAGCAGATGGCTTGTCTATCCATTTTGAACGCGACGCTCGAACTCTTCCCGAGTGGTGTCCACCAATTGCACTGCCTCTGGATAGAGCTGAGGATGGTTTTGCTTCAGCCAACTGAGCACCCGCGCCAATTGAGCTGCACACAGATCCAAATCCGCTTGAAAAATAACCGCCGCCGCCATGTGCTGGGCATATTCGGGCGGGTGACCCTGCTGCGCCAGCTCCGCTGTCAAAGCGGCCAAGGCCTGTTGGCGAACTGAGGGCAGTGAACTTTCGGGAGAAGACATAGGCCAAGCCCTTCAAGCGGGAGAGTAGCGGCGCAAGGCCAGCGTGACGTTGTGCCCACCAAACCCAAAGGCATTGACCAAAGCGGCCTCGACAGCCATCTGCCGCCCCTTGTGGGGGACAAAATCCAGCCCTTCGCACTCGGGATCAGGGTTGTCCAAGTTGAGGGTAGGAGGAACCCAGCCGTGGTGGATGGCCAAAGCTGTGGCCACCGTGGCAATGCCACCCGCTCCCCCCAACAGGTGGCCGGTCATGGACTTGGTGGCGCTGATGGCCAAACGGGGGGCATGCTCGCCGAAGACCGACTTGATGGCCTGGACCTCGGCGATATCCCCTACAGGGGTGCTGGTGGCATGGGCATTGATGTGTTGCACATCCCCAGGCTGAAGCCCGGCATCCTTGAGGGCCAGCCGCATCGCCCGGGCCGCTCCCTCGCCGCCGGGGGCAGGGTTGGTCATGTGGTGGGCATCGCAGGTGAGGCCATAGCCGACTATCTCCGCATAGATCTTGGCCCCGCGGGCGCGGGCGTGCTCCAACTCCTCCAGCACCAGGATCCCTGCTCCTTCCCCCATGACAAAGCCATCGCGATCCCGATCAAAGGGCCTACAGGCTTGCTCCGGGGTGTCGTTGCGGGTGGAAAGGGCCTTCATGGCACTAAACCCCGCCATGGACAAAGGGGTAACCGCCGCTTCCGTGCCACCGGTGATCGCCGCTTGCACCTCTCCCCTCTGGATGAGCCGAAAGGCATCGCCAATGGCGTTGGAGCCAGAGGCACAGGCCGTAACTGTGCAGGAATTGGGGCCTTTGGCGCCAAAATGAATGGCCAGGTGACCCGCAGCCATATTGGCGATCATCATGGGCACCATGAAGGGGCTACAGCGATCCGGCCCTTTCTGCAGATAGATGGTCTGCTGCTCTTCCAAGACGCGGATGCCGCCGATGCCGGTGCCCAAGATCACCCCCACTTGCTCAGCGTTGAGAGCGGTGATGCGAAAGTCGGCGTCCTCCAAGGCTTGCCGGGTGGCCGCCATCGCCAGATGCACAAAGCGGTCGGTGCGCTTGACATCCTTGCGATCCAAATAGTCGAGGGGATCAAATCCCTTCACCTCTCCGGCAATACGGCAGTCGTGGCGGGAGGCATCGAAATGGGTAATCGGCCCAATGCCGGAGCGCCCTGCCAGCAAGCTCTGCCAAAACTCGGCAGGAGAGTTGCCGATAGGGGTGACCGCACCCAGGCCCGTAATCACAACGCGGCGGGTTGGTCTGTAAGCAGTGGCGGGATCCAGAGTAGCCATCGTCCGGTGTTAGCCCAGGGGTATGGAGGCAGATTAGGCAGCTTTCTTCGAGAGGATGTAGTTAACAGCGTCTTGCACGGTGGCGATCCCCTCTGCATCTTCATCGGGGATCTCCAGGTCGAATTCCTCTTCAAAAGCCATGACCAGCTCCACCGTATCGAGGCTGTCGGCCCCCAGGTCGTTCTGGAAATTGGCTTCCGGGGTCACTTTGTCGTCTTCCACGCCCAGTTGATCGGACACGATCTTACGAACACGGCTATAAACTTCGTCTGCGCTCATGCTTGGAATCCCAACTCTCGATTCAGCGTGTCTTGGCCGGGCCAACCGGCGGCCAATGAAGCAATCCCTATTGTATCGGACAACGGATCCCCTCTTGTGAGCAGCCTCACCTGCATTTGCCGCTGCGGCCAGAGTATGGAGGTGTGGGGATTGAGCCGCGGCCTTTTCGGTTGCAGGAAAGAAAAGCTAGTATAGTCTACTGCATCTCTACAACTGGATCCTCAAGGAGAACTCGCTTCCATGCCCCGCGCTTACGAAACGATGCTGATTGTGCGTCCTGATCTGTCAGATGAACCCCTCGAACAACTGCTCAGCAGTCAGGAGGCAATCCTGCGAGAGAACGGAGTAACCCACGTGGAGATTACCAATAGGGGCAAGCGCCGCTTTGCCGGGTTTGAGATGAAAAAGTTTAAGGAAGGTCTGTACATCCAGTTCAACTACGAAGCCGAACCCAGTGCGGTGGCTGCCTGGGAGAAAAACCTGCGCATCAACGAGAGTGTGCTGCGCCACATGACTCTCCGCGTCGGCTAGGTTTGACGGGATCCCCGCCTGCGGGCATGATGGAAGTGCGCTGAGCTGCCCCTTATCCCTGGATGGCTCCGTTATGAACTCGATTGTGTTGATGGGCGAGGTTCTGTCTGAGCCAGAGCTGCGCTACACCCTTGATAACTTAGCTGTTGCGTCCTTGGTGATTGGCTTTCCCAGCTTGCGCCCGGATGAGCCGCCCTACCGGGTGCGCGTTTCCTCTTTTGGAGAACTGGCCAAAAGGGTGGTGGACACCTGCCATGTGGGCGACCAAATCACAGTGGAAGGCCAACTGCACATGAATGTGGTGGAGCGAGATGGGCGCAAGGAAAAGCTGGCCGAGATCACCGCGCGCCGTGTCCATCAACTGGGATCCGCTCGCGTCCTCTCTCTGACGGGGATGGGTGAACCGGCGATTGTGGAATCCTCTGAGGGGGATGTGGTTTCCCCACCGGAGCCGGACGATCTCCCGTTCTAACGGTTGCGAGACTTGCCGGGATCCCCCATGTCTCAGGAACTTGCTGCGGGTGAACCTTTGGGATCCCTGCAGGTCATCGGCTACTCGGTGCAGGGACGTCCCATTCACCTTTGGCAGCTCACCCAAGGGATCCGCTCCTTGCTGCTGATCGGCGGGGTACACGGGGACGAGGTGGAAGGATACACTCTGATCGAGCGCTATGTGGCTTCTGGGAAATGGGGATCCCTGGCCGGGAAGGCGACCCTATGGGCAATCCCTCGCTTGAACCCGGATGGCTGTGCCCTGGGGCAACGTCTCAATGCCAACGGTGTGGATCTCAACCGCAATCTGCCCACCCAAGATTGGATCCCGGCCTCTTTGGAAGCTCGCTATCCGCCCGGAGCAGCCCCAGGCTCCGAGCCCGAGACGCAGGCGTTGTTGGGGGGCTTGGCCCAGATGCGGCCCCAATTTATCCTTTCTGCCCACTCCTGTCAGGCACACCCCTGTGTGAACTACAACGGCCCTGCCCTTGAGCTGGCCCAGGTGATGGCCGCTTGCAACGGCTTGCCCATTACCGCCGACATTGGCTACCCTACCCCTGGTTCTCTGGGCACTTGGGCAGGGCAGGAACGGCGGATCCCAACCCTAACGCTGGAAATCCTGCGGGGCACTCCCCTCGATCAAGTCTGGCAAGAGCAGGCCGAGGCGCTGCAGGCGGTGTTGGAGTGGGCAGCCCAAGGCGATGCCTTCTGACCGGTGTCAAGATCTCTGAACTTTCGTTGCCAATCTGCCTAGTTCGTTCAAGATATCTGGGGTTTTCTCGCCCAAATCTTCTACAACACAGATAGGTGGGGCAGAGCAGAGGGGAGCTTGGAGTCGAGGGAAAAGGGGTCAGAGGTCAACCCCGAAGTCACGCTGCTTCTGCCTTGTGCCCCGCTGTCAGCCATCTGGAGGAAGCCAATATGTTCAGCAGGATTTTGGTGGCAGTGGATCGGTCGGAGCTGAGCCAGGGAGTATTTCAAAAGGCCGTCCAAGTGGCCAAGGCCATGCAGGCCCAGATGATGATTCTCCATGTTCTGTCTCAGGAAGAGCCGGGCGCCCCAGAGCCGCCGATGATCCTGGGGGTAGATTACAGCTCCACCATCAGCGCCGAGCTGTGGCAGTCCTATCGGGAGCAATGCGCCATCTTCGAGCAAAACCAGATGGACTACCTGCGCTCGCTGGTGGAGAAAGCGGCTGAGCACGGGATCCGCGCTGAGTACACCCTCAACTACGGCAACCCCGGTCGGGTCATCTGCGATCTGGCCCGCTCTTGGGATGCGGACTTGGTGGTGGTGGGCCGCCGCGGCCACTCCGGCCTGAGCGAGCTGTTTCTGGGCAGCGTTAGCAACTACGTGCTCCACCGCGCCCCCTGCTCGGTGCTGACGATACAAGGGGAAGCCCTGAAAAAAGAAGCCCAAACTGCGGAGGAGAAGACAGCTACCCCTGCTGGCTAAGGCTCTAGGGACTCTAGGGCGAGGGAGTGGGATCTGGTCGCGTGAGTGGGGCAGAGTCCTTGCTCTCCGGCTGGCCTTCCAAGAGGCGATTCACTTCGGTTTCCAGGCTGTTGAAGGTGCTCAGCTCGATCACGGCAATGTCCGGCTGGCGGCTGCTTTGCACATAGGCCCGCAAGCCAGAGGCGGCCAAGCTCAGGGCCAAGGGATCCTGCTCGGCGTCAGGCTTGGGCTCAAAGGTCAGCCGTAGGTCCGGATCAGACAACACCCTTTGGGCTTCCGCGTCGGCCTGTTCCACAAACTCCTTGGCGCGGGCAGCATTTAGGCTGGAGAACAGAGAGCTGAGATCCACAGGCTGGCCCGGTTGCTCCGGGTTTTCCCAGCGCAGCTCCAGGGATCCCTTCTCTGAAGGCCGAGGGGTGAGGGTGACCTTTTCCCCTTGGGATTCTAAGGTGACTTGGCCCACTTGGTTGGCGTTAAGGCGGGCAATGCGGTGATCCCGCAGCTCTTCCAAGTCGGAGCGGAGAATATCGGCGGTGGAGGTGAGCAGGGTGGCCACTGCCGGGTGCTCAGAGGTGATGACGTACACCTGGCCATCTTTCTCCGATCCCAAAGCGACCTTCAGGGTTTTGCCCTCCTCCAGCTCCACCGTCAGGCGGGCGGAAGGCTGCTCCAGGCCATAGGGGGCGAGCTCGTCTTTGGTCTCGGCGGGGAACTCCACGGCTTGCAGGCGGGCCAGAGTATTGAGCAAGCGGTTGACGTTGATCTCATCGGCAGGCAGCTCTCTGGGCTCGACAATCTGCCAAGTATTGTCTTGTCGCTGCAGGCGAAAAACTAAGGACTCCGCACCGCTGACGCGACCCGGATCCGCCTCTGCCAACTGCACTTGCAGGGCTTTCACCTCGGCTGTATCAAACTGAAGCAAGGTTTTGTCCCGCAAAGCCAGTAGGGAGGGCAACAGGGATCCCTTCTGGGCACTGCTTAGAAGCACCACCTGTCCCCCTTCGGGCTGGGCGTAGAAGCCAGAGCCGTCGAAGTTGTCGTTGCCGATGGCCAGGCGGTAGGGATCCCCTTCTTTGGGGAAAAGAGCAATTTGGTGTCGCGGCTGATCCAGGCCAAAAGCGGCTAGGTCGGTGGCCCCCTCCAGAGTGATTTGGGGGGTGAGGCGGGAGAAGGTGTTGAGCAACTGCTCAATGGGGAAGTCCAGCGCCGCTGACTGAATGGGACTGACAATCCGCCAGCGGGATCCCTCTTCTTCCGGAGTGCGCTCCAAAAGGATTTCCAAGTGCTCCGCACCGCTGCCGCGAACGGGTTCCCCCTCTTTCTGTTGGCGGATTTCAATGCGGGCGATGGTGTCGGTGGCAAAGTGGAACAGCCGCGCTCGCTCCGCCTGTTGCTCCTGGCGCAGTTGCTGGATGTTGTCCAAGAGGAAGTAGCCCAGCAAACAGGCCACCGCCAAACCCAGGAGAATCCAGGTGGTTCGCTTGAACATGCCTGCTTTCCTCCAGCTCTACCGTCTTTGCCACCACAGGGCAGCTCCGGAACCCAGGGCCGCCAAGGGCAAAAGGACCGTCGATCCCAGCACCAGCCAGCGGAAGTTTTGACCGGTCAGGGTGAGACGGCGATCCGTGATGGATTTGGGGCGGATGGAGATCTGCTCCGTTTGCTCAGTCAGCCAGTTGAGGGTGTTCAAGAAGAGATCCCGGTTGCCCTGCTGCCGCAAGTTGCCGTTGAGGGCAAAGTTGACATTGCCGATCACCACCAGGCGGGCCTCCTGCCGGGATCCCGAGCCCTGTTCTGGGTCGGTGTCCAGACGGCGGGTTAAAGCAACGCCCAGGGTAAGGGGGCCAGGCTTGTCCTGCTCCGGATCGAACTGCAGGGGGCCACTTTCCAGGTCAGGACTGGTCTCCCCCCAGCTTTGCGGGTTGGTGCGCAGTAGGGGCGTGGCTTGGATCCCTTCGCGGGCTTCGGTTTCCACAGAGCGGGCCAGGGGGAACAGGGTCATTAGCCGCTGGGCCGCCAAGGGGGCGGTGATGGGGTGATCCCCGTAGGTAGTAACCAGGGCAACCGCCGGCCCTGTCCCCAACAGTTGGCTGACGCTGCTCACCTCAATGAGGATGTCATCCCCCAAGACCACGCCCCACTCTTCCAGCAAGGGATCCAGGCCAGCCTCCACCCGCGGCCCGATCAGCAACAGCAGCCGTCCGCCTTTCGCCAGATAATCCTGCAGTTTCTCCACCTCGCCGGGGAACAAAGCCCGCTGTGGCCCCGCCAGCACCAGGACATCCGCCTCTTCTGGGATCCCCGATTGCACCAAGTTGAGGGGCTCTACCCGATAGCCTTCCTGACCCAGGGCTGCCGCCGCCTGGGCCAGAGTTGGAGTACCTTCCCTCGCTTCCAGCCCCACTTCCCCGTGCCCTTGCACGAAATAGGCCAGCAACTCCCCTCGGTTGACCACTTTGGACAGGACGGGGGTCAGTTTGCTCTCCAGATCAGGGGCAGGGGGCTGAGGCAGTTGTTGCCGGCTTTCTCCGGCCTCCACCACCAGGGTGTTGTTCTGGGTCACCTGCAGCCGCTGAATGGTCAGGGGATCCCGGTTGGGATCCACAAACTCAAACTGGAAGCGGTTGGGGTTGAGGCGGCGATAGCGCTCCAGTTGTTCCCGCAAGTTGGGATCCGGCGCCGTGGTTGCCACCCAAACTTTGACCGGCTGCGCCAATCCCTGCACCAATTGCCGGGTTTGGGGCGACAGGGTAAACAGACCCTCCTCAGTGAGATCCAGCCGCAGGTCGTAGCGCACCGCCACCACATTCACCAGCACCAGAATGACGGCCATCGCCGCCGCCGCCACCAGGATGTTGGCGTTGGTCTGGGTGGAACGCAAACCGAGGAAGACCCCCACCTCCTGCCGGTGGGTGATGCCCCAAGCCACCAGCAGGGCCAAACCTGTTGCCAGCATGCTCAGGGGCACAGCCGTCCAACCGGTAAAGGCGGATCCCACCACCAGGCCAATGGCGATGACGCCAATGCCCAGGATCCCTGTCCAGTCCAATAACGCGCGCCAGTCCTTCATAATGCTCCGCACCGCTGCCGCAAACACCACACTCCTCCCATCTGACCCTAGCTCTGTTGCCAGCGCAGGCTTTCCACCGATTGCACCGTGGCAAACAGCCCCAGGACGATGATGCTCAAGAAAAGAATGAGGCTGCTGCTGCTGAGGATCCCTTGCACCCAGTTGCTATATTGCTGCAGCAAAGACACATGCCGCAGCGTTGCAGCAATCCAGTTCTCCTCCTGGCCGGCTGCCGCGTCGATCACCCAGAGCAACAAAATCAAGCCAAAGGTGGCCACTGCTGCGATGAGGGTGCTGTCTGTCAGAGAAGAGATAAACAACCCCAAGGCCATAACGCTACCCGCCAGCAGGGTTAGGCCGACATAACCCATCAGGGTCAGGCGGTAGTCCACTGCCGGGTTGGCGCTGCTCAGCACCAGCACATGGTAGACCAGCGGCGGCAGCAGCAGCGTGATGAAAAACACCCAGACCGCCAACCATTTGCCCAGGGCCACCTCCAAGTTGGTGATGGGAGAAGTAGCCAGCAGCTCCATCGTGCCTCGCCGCCGCTCCTCGGCATAGGAGCTCATGGTGAAGATGGGCAATAGAAATAAGGAGAGGGTGCCCAAGAGGTTGAGAAACTGCTGTGACAGGATGGTGGCCGCGTCGAAATTGTTCTCCTGGCCGAACTGGGCGAAAAGATCCACCTGCTGAGAAAAGCTGATCACCCGCACCAGAATATTAAAGAAGAAAAACCCCGCCAGTCCCCAAAACACCGCGGCCACCACATAGGCAATGGGGGAGGTGAAGTAGCCGCGCAGCTCTTTGCGAAAAATGGCAACCACTCCGTTCATGCCGCTTCCTCCAATGCGCCCTCAGATCCCTCTTGCGTAGTGAGCTGCAGGAAAATCTCTTCCAAAGAAGCCTGCGGGCGGCCTATCTCGTAGAGGTCGATCCCTGCCTGCACCAGCACCCTGGCCACCTCCGGGATCCAGCCGTCCGCGGCAGCGTTGCTCTTGAGCTGCACCTGCCAGCGGGAGGGATCCGCCGCCAAGGGCTGTAGGCTCACCACCTCCACTTGGGGCAAAGGCTGCAGGGCCGTCCGGATGGCCATTGCCTCGGTTGCCCCCACCACCAGCTTTGCCTGCTGCCGATCCTGGAGCTGGGCTGTCAGCTCAGCGGGGGTGCCAATGGCCGCCACCTGGCCGCGGTTGATGATCACCACTCGGTCGCAGGTCATGCTCACCTCGGGCAGGATGTGGGTGGAGAGGATGATGGTGTGCTCCCCCGCCAGGCTCTTGATGAGCTTGCGCACCTCGATAATCTGCTTGGGATCCAGCCCAATGGTGGGCTCATCCAGGATGATCACCGGCGGGTCGTGAACCAGAGCTTGGGCGATGCCCACCCGCTGCTTAAACCCCTTGGAGAGCTTGCGGATGAGGGTGTGGCGCTTTTCTTCCAGGCTGCACCGCCGGATCGCCTCGTCCACCCGCCTGGGCCGATCGCCAGCGCTGACCCGCTTGATCTGGGCCACAAAGTGCAGGTACGCCTCCACCGTCATGTCGGGGTAGAGGGGTGGGTTTTCCGGCAGATAGCCAATGCGCTGCCGCACCGCCATCGAGTTTTCGTGAACATCAAACCCGGCCACCCGCGCCGTCCCCTCGCTGGCAGGCAGATACCCCGCCAAAATGCGCATGGAAGTGGTCTTGCCAGCCCCATTCGGCCCCAAAAAACCCATGATCTCGCCGGCGTTCACCTGGAAGGAAACATCGCGGATGGCAGTGAAGCTGCCGTAGGTTTTGCTCAGATGCTCAACTTCGATGGCACCCGCGGTTGCACGAGCAGTGGGTAAACCTGTCATCAGCAACTCCTAACCTAGAGGGTCAGCAGCGATTAGCAAACGGTCCAAGGCCGAGTTACCCCTATTCCCAAAGAGGACAAATGTCGGGAAGCAGGCTCGGGCAAGAAGGCGGGCAACAGCGCTGAGGCCACATGCCAACTTAGCATAGCGACGGCGAGGATGAGTCGAGGGAACTGGGATCCCTTTCCCCCTTTTGGTGGGGATCCATCGGTTGGCTAGTCGGCAGGGCTTGTGAGGGATCCCCACTGTTCCAGTCCCAGAACGCGGCTCTCCCCTGGACAGGCCGCCACCACCTCCCCAATGGGGAAGGCTTCGGGGAGCAGGGATCTCACCTGATTTTCCGCCTCAGGGGGGATCACCAGCACATAGCCCACCCCCAGGTTGAAGGTGCGGAACATCTCCAAGGTCTCCACCTGGCCCTGCTCTTGGAGCCAGAGAAACTCCTGTGGGATGGGCCAGCTATGGGGCTGCAGCCGCGCCGCCTGGTTGGGGGCCAAACAGCGGGGCAAGTTTTCCGGGATCCCGCCGCCAGTGATGTGGGCCATGCCGTGGATGGCGATCCCTGCTGCCTGCAGCCGCTGCACCGCCTGCACGTAGATGCGGGTGGGGGTGAGGAATACTTCCGCCAAAGGCCGATCCCAGCCGGGAGGCCGGTGATCCCAGCGCCAGCCCCGGTCGGCCACAATGCGCCGCACCAAGCTGTAGCCGTTGCTGTGTAGGCCGCTGCTGGGCAAAGCCAACAACCGATCCCCAAGCTGTACCCGCGACCCATCCAGAATGGCCGCCTTCTCCACAATTCCCACACAAAACCCGGCCAGGTCGTATTTCCCAGGGGGATAGAACCCCGGCATCTCCGCCGTTTCCCCGCCCAGCAGTTGGCAGCCCGCCTCCTGGCAGCCCGCCAAGATGCCGTCGATCACCTGCCACAGGGCTTCTGGCTCCAGCTTGCCAGTGGCCACATAGTCCAAGAAAAACAGCGGCCGGGCCCCCACCGTCAGCACATCGTTGGCACACATCGCCACCAGATCGACGCCCACCCCCCGGTGCTGACCCCACTGCTGGGCAATGTCCAGCTTTGTCCCCACCCCATCGGTGCCCGCCACCAACACCGGCGCTTGATACCCTGTCGGCAGCTCAAACAGGCCGGCAAAGCCGCCGATGCCACCCAAGGTTTCTGAAGAACCTGAAGACGGAACTTGAATCCGTTCAACGCGCTCGCGGATCCCCCTGACAAAGGCCTGGCCCAGATCGATGTCAACCCCTGCTGAGCGGTAGTCCAAGATGCCGAAACTCCTTATGCTATCAAGACTTGGGCTTTTGTGCCCGACTGTGCAAACGGGTCAACTCAGAAACCTATGGTACATTAACTTCTGTTTTAACCGTCGCCTTGGAAGTTGTACAGGATTGGAGAGGAGCGCGGCCTCATGCGAAATTGGAAACAGCTTGGACAGGGACTGGATCCCGCCCGCAAAATGGGCTTGGTCAGCTGTCTCTGTGTCACGGCTTTGGGCTTGCCGGTAGGCATGTTGGGCGGCTTCGCCCCGCGAGCACAAGCCTCGACGCGAACCGGATCCCCCAACACCCGAGCAGCGAAGCTGTCATCTGACTCCCAATTGCCCCCCCCAGCCACCCCTTCCCAACCCCTCCCTGCTGCCGCAGCCCCAGTCAGAACGCTGCCGAGAATTCCCCAAACCTCTATCTCCGACCACAAAGGTCTTGCCCCTGCCAAACTGGGTACCCTGAACTTGGATCATCCCTTGAACCGAACTCGCCAGGCGATCCTGCCCCGTCGAGCAGAAGAACCCATTCTCAAGATCGGCGAACAACAGCAGCACACCAGCCAGCCCATCTCCACCCTCTACGACTATCAGATGGACGGGCAACAGGTGGTTACTGTCTATGTGCGGGATCTGCCCATTGTCAGTTTTGTCGAGCACCCTGGGCTAGAACCACCGCTGATGCGGGCCAGCACCCTTGTGGCCCAGCTCAACCAAATGGCCCAGGGATCCCTGAAAGACACCACCATCACCTTAGGTTGGGCAGGTTTGGAATTGGCCGAACAAGGCTTGGGTGTTCCTCTCTACACCATTCAGGTCAACAACAAGGAATTGCTGCGCATCGACGATGGAGTGCTGTTGATCGACAACCAGCGCCCGGTGGATGTGGCTGTTTTGGCCGCCAACCGTCTCCGCCGTCTGCTGCTCGATGCCCCGCCCATTTCAGCTCCGGCCCTGCCTCAACCGGCTGCTCTGACCGCCAAAGCCGCTGTTGCAGGTTCCAAGCCGAAAACAGCCCCTCAAAAGGAACCCGCCCCTGTCCGCGTGGTTGGGCCTGTGCAAGAGGGCATTGCTTCTTGGTATGACCTGCACCCAACCCGCCATGAGATGACGGCTGCCCACCCCACCCTGCCCTTTGGCACCGAGGTACGGGTGACCAACCTGAAAAATGGCCGCCAGGCCGTGGTGCGCATCAACGATCGCGGCCCTTTTATTCCCGGTCGGATCATCGACCTTTCCCTGCGGGCGGCAGAGGTGTTGGGGATGGTGCGCTCAGGGCTGGCGCCTGTGCGGGTGGAAGTGGTGCAACGCTAGCTAGGGCACGGGTGAAAAGCGCTTGGAATCGGGGGAATAGCGCCAAGAAATGCCGTCGGGATCCCGGCTGCGGCTCCACTCTGGAAACCCGGTTTTGAATTTCCAGTAGGTAATGGCGGAAACCACCACCCCCAAACGTTCCGCCAACTGAGTCTGGTTGAGGGGGCGCAGCGGTGCCCGTGGCGCCATAACGGCGGTGGGGCTGGGTGTGGGGGCAGAGCCTGCCGACTCCTGGGAGGGCGTGGTTGCAGGGGTGGGTGCTTCCTGCTCCAACCGGTGACCAGGGCTGGGCTCCTGGGGACGCAGCAGGCTGAACTGGCTCAACAGGCCAACATTTTCCAGGTTTAAAAGATTTTCCAGGTTAGAGGTTTGGTGGATCAGCTCCAGCTCACGGCGAAACTCATCCTCCAGCACCTGCAGATAGTGCTCCCGCTTCTGCTCCGACTCGGCATCTTTGAGCAGCCCCAAGGCAAAGCTGAGGTTCGAGAGGGGCTCGCTCAGATCCTGCAAGAATTTCTTGAACAGAGTGCCCTTCACGTCCGTGAACTGCTGCAACTGCTGCAGTTTTTGCCGCAGCTCCTCGATTCTTTTCTCTTCCAGCTTGCGGTTCTCAAGGCTCTGGCGGTGGTTGTGCAGGGCAATTTCAATGGTGGTGTAGAGTTCCCGCTCTTTGAAAGGCTTGATGATGTAGCCGAAGGGCCGGGTCTCCTTGACGCGGGAGAGGGTGTCTTCGTCGGCGTAGGCCGTCAGATGCACCACCGGAATGTTGAAGCGCTCGGTGATCCGCTTGGCGGCTTCTATGCCATCGATATCGCCTTTTAGGACGATATCCATCAAGACCAAGTCCACCGGCATCTCTTCCAGCCTTCGGATCGCTTCTTCCCCGGAAGAAGCAATGGCGGGCACAGCGTAGCCAAATTTTTTCAGAACGTTGGCAATGTCCTTGGCGATGATCTTCTCGTCTTCGACGACCAGGATACTGCCTTTGACAAGGGGTGGAACTCTCTTCAAGGCTCGCTCCTCGGAAAGGTAATGATGAAGGTGGTACCCGGTTTGCTCCTCAATTGTATCTTGCCCTGTAGCTGATCGGTGAGGGTTGCAACCAGTTGTAAACCCAGAGATTGAGTTTCCTTGAAGTCAAAGTTCGGGGGCAAGCCAACGCCATTGTCGGAGACTCGCAACTGAGTATATTTGCGGGTTTGGCTGAAATGAATCTCTATCTCCCCGCTGCGGCCCTTCGGGAAGGCATACTTGAGGCTGTTGGTCACCAACTCGTTGATGATCAGGCCACACAAGACCGCATCGTCCAGGTTGAGGCGGATCCCTTCGGCGCGGATGTTGGCGCGAATGCTCTCGGGGTTTACCCCGTAAGAGTGAAAGAGGTTGGAGATCAAATTGTGTAGGTACTGCTTGAGATCCACAGCGGCCAGATTGTTGGATTGGTACAAACCTTCGTGGATCAAAGACATGGCTTGAATACGGCTGCCGGCATCCTTAAAAACGCGGGCGTACTTGCGGCTTTTGATTTGGTCAGCTTGGAGCCGCAGCAGGCTGGAGATGATTTGCAGGTTGTTTTTGACGCGGTGGTGAATCTCCCGCAGCAGGACTTCTTTTTCCTGAAGGGCAGCTTGGATCTGCAGCTTTGCCCGTTTTTCTTCGGTAATGTCTTCGCAAATGCCGATGATGAAGAGGTTTTTGCCCTTGGGATCCCGGACTGCAGAGACTGCCAGGCGGCACCAAACCACCTTTCCGCTGCGGTGGATGTAGCGTTTTTCCAGGTGGTAGCGATCCCGTTGGCCGTTCAAAACCTCCTGGAAGAGTTGCCAATCTTCCTGAATGTCCTCGGGATGGGTGAGGTCGCAGAAGCTCATGTGGGTCAGTTCGGCAGCGCTATAGCCCAAGATCTCTTCCAGAGCGGGGTTCACTTTTAGGTAATGGCCCCGATGATCGACGATGGAAATGCCCAGGGCTGACTGCTGGAAGATGCCCCGTAAACTCAGCTCACTTTGGCGAAGGGCTGCCTCGGCTTGCTTGCGCTCGGTAATGTCCAAAATCTGGCTTAGAAAGTAGCTGGGATCCCCTTGGGCCGTGCGCACCAGGGTGATGCGAAGAATGGCATAGACTATTTGGCCGTTCTTGTGGATGTAGCGTTGTTCCTGTTCGCACTGATGCACCTGGCCGGCCAGCAGGCGGTTGCTGTTTTCCAGAGTGGTGGCGATGTCGTCGGGATGGGTGATGTCGAGGACGGTTTTCCCTTTGAGATCCTCCAGGGTGTAGCCCAGGGTTTCGGTAAAAGCGGCGTTGATTTGCAAATAGGTGCCATCCACGTGGGTCATGGCCTTGGCAATGGGGGCCCATTCAAAGGATTGGCGGAAGCGTTCTTCACTTTCTTTGAGGGCAATTTCTGCCTCCACGCGGGCGCTGATGTCGATCACCTGGTTGAGAAACTGGGTGGGCTGTCCTTCCTCGTCGGTGAGCAGGGTGGCCTGAAACAGCACATGAACAACCTGGCCGGAACGGTGGGTGTAGCGAATCTGGCGCTGGCTGACGGAGACCTTCCCTGCCAGCAAAGCCTCATTGGCCCCCAGCAGTGGGTTGACATCTTCGGGGTGGAGAATGTCCAGTTGTTGCCGATGCTTCAATTCTTCGGGGGTGTAGCCGACAATCTGGGCAAAGGCATCGTTGACCTGGATAAATCGCCCCTGCAAGTCCACAAGGGCAATTCCATTGGGGGCCAGCTCAAAAATCTGCCGAAAATGGTTGGCGCTTTGTTGCCAGGCTTGCTCTATACGACGCCGTTCGGCCTCCAGTTGCTTGGACTCGGTGATGTCTTCGACGATCCCTGCTACCCGATAGATTTTGCCCTCTTTGTCGGCGATGGGAAAAGTGCGTTCCCGCAACCAAATCAGGCGGCCATCGGTGCGATAAATGCGGAAGACGACATCGGTGGATTTGCCCTCCGATTGGGCTTTGAGGATGGTGGGGAACAACCAGCGATCGTCGGGGTGGATTTGGCGCATCCAGGCTTGGGGGTTGGCGTAAGCCTCTTCGGCGGAGCGGCCCCAAATGGCTTCGCAGGCTGGGCTGACGTAGATCAGCTCTTTGCTGTAGAGTGTTGTGATCCAAAACAGTTGCTGCGTATTCTCTGCCAGTTGCAGAAAACGATGCTCGCTCTCTCGGCGGGCCTCTTCCAATTGTTGTTGTCGTTCTTTCAGTTGACGGGATGCTGTGATGTCGGTAACAAATCCTTCAAAATAGAGGGGATCCCCTTGGTCGTTGTAGATGGTACGGGCATTTAAAGAAATCCAAATTAGCCTGCCATCTTTGCAGCAGACTTGGTGTTCAAAATTCACAACTTGACCTTCTCTCAGCATGCGCTGGATGAATTCGGCTCGTTGCTCCGGATCGCTATAGATTTGGGTGCCAATATCGGAGACGTTGTGCATCAAATCCTCAGGGGATTCGTAGCCGAAAATATGGGCCAAGGCCGGGTTGGCAACCAGATATTTGCCCTCTAGGGTGGTTTGAAAAATGCCTTCGACGGCGTTCTCGAAGATCTGCTGGTAGCGGGCAGCAGTGCTGCGGCTGTCCTGCAGTTGGGATTGGAGCTGCTCGAGGGTTTGCCGATGCTCCTGGGCTTGGAGAAGAATGTGCTTCAGGCTGAGGGCAACGAGGTCAATCTGTTCCCGTTCAAAGGAACTCAGTTGGCGAGGATGGCAGTCAAGCAGGTGCAGATCGGCCAACCGGATCCCCTGCTCAGTCTGCAAGAGGAAGGATTCATGAAAAGGCCATTGCTCAGCCCCAGGACTGGCATTGAGGTTGAAGGGTTCGCCGGCTGGGATCCCTTGCGGATCCCGGTAGAGGATCCCTTTTGAAGGCGAGTGGGGATCGGATCCCGGCTGGGCCAGTTCTAGATAGACCAAAGGTACTTTCAACAGTTGACCCAACAATTGCAACAGCGGGTACAGCGCCGAAGCGGACTCAGTATCCGGTTCAGTTCGAAGGGACGGCCCTTCCCTGGGAGCAGTCCGCGGGAAAGCAAAACCGTGCACAACGGATCTTGGCGAGCGAGAAATGGGAGGTGACATGGGAAAACCTGGCCGAGGAGCTGGCTCAACCCAGTCCATCACGACAGATCGGGGGTGCCTGGTTGGGCTGATCTCCACAGGGAAAAGGAGCAGGCGCACCCATTCTGCACCCACTCTACTCTAGCGATACTCTGGAGAAACTTTAGTGAAACATGCTGCTGACGGAGCTATCTTCATGGATGCGCCAGATCGCTTCCCCCAGCACATTGGCTACCGAGAGAACGGTTAACTCGGGAAAGTGCTGCTCTGGAGGGATAGGGATGGTGTTGGTGACGATCACCTCTTCAAATAGACCACCCCGCAGGCGTTGAATGGCCGGCTCAGAAAAAACAGGATGAATGGCGCAGGCATAAACCGCTTTGGCTCCCAGCTTGCGCAGCAATTTTGCCCCTTCCGAGATGGTGCCTGCGGTATCGATCATGTCATCCACAAGGATGGCAGTTTTCCCCCGCACATCCCCAATGAGATTCATGACTTCCACATCGTTGTGGGCTTGACGGCGCTTGTCAATGATTGCCAGAGGGGCTTCCTTGAGCTTTTTGGCAAAGGCACGGGCACGAGCCACACCCCCCACATCGGGAGAGACGACCACAATGTCCTCGTCGAGCAAGCCCTTTTCCTTGAGGTAAGCCTGTAATACCGGCTGGGCGTAGACGTGGTCGAGGGGAATGTCGAAGTAGCCTTGAATCTGGGCCGAGTGCAGATCCATGGCCAGCACGCGATGAGCTCCCGCCTGGGTAATCATGTTGGCCACCAGCTTGGCGGTGATCGCTTCTCGGCCTGCCGTTTTGCGGTCGGCACGAGCGTAGCCGTAGTAAGGCAAGACGGCGGTGATCTGCCGGGCAGAGGCGCGGCGACAGGCGTCAATAATGACCAGCAGTTCCATTAGGTGGTCGTTGACGGGGCGGCAGGTGGGTTGCACCAAGTAGACATCGGCACCCCGAATCGACTCCTGAATTTGGATGTACAGCTCGCCATCGGCAAAGCGCTTGCGCAACATCGGGCCCAGATCCATGCCCAAGTAACGCGCCACCTCTTGAGCCAGAGCCGGGTTAGCGCTGCCTGAGAAGATTTTGAGGCGGTTGCTATCCGAGATGGGTGGCAGGGGGGAAGGGCGGAGAAGAGGGGCAGGGCGAACCACAGATCGATGCTGAACTCGTCCGCAGCCAACGCCTAACGGCGAGCTGTCGCTATCGTAGCACCAGCACTTGCAACCTCAGCAACTGTATTCTTGGGGATTTTCTGGGGAGGCAGGTTACTATGAGCAGAATGAAGGTCGAGCTGCTGCACATCCACAAGCGTTTTGGGGCGGTACAGGCGAACCGCGATGTGTCCTTACGGGTGGAGGCGGGCACGATCCACGGCCTGCTTGGGGAGAATGGGGCCGGCAAAAGTACCTTAGTTAAGATCCTGAGCGGCTTTCTGCGCTGCGATCAGGGGGAGATTTGGATCAATGGGCAACCGGTTCGCATCGACAGCCCTGCAGCAGCCATTCGCCTGGGCATTGGCATGTTGCACCAGGATCCCTTGGATTTTCCTTCTCTGACGGTACTAGAAAACTTTATTGCCGGGCAACGAGGGCGCTTGGGCTTGGGGCTGCGGGAAAGCCGAAGACGTCTCGAGAAAGCCTGTGAAGAGTTTGGTTTTAATCTCAACCCCGATGGAGCCATCGGCAGTTTGACGGTGGGGGAACGGCAACAACTGGAAATGCTGCGGTTGCTTTCCCTGGGGATCAACACCTTGATTTTGGATGAGCCAACGACGGGCATTTCTGCAGCGCAAAAAGATCTTCTGTTCGCGGCTCTGAGAAGGTTGGCGGAGCAGGGCAAATCGGTGATCTTCGTCTCCCACAAGCTGGCCGATGTGGAATGCCTTTGCGATCGGGTGACGGTGATGCGGCAGGGGGAGGTGGTGGGGGAGCTGCCTGTTAGAGGTGAGGACATTGCCCTGCTGGAACAGCGGTTGATCGATTGGATGTTCGGGCGGGAGTTGGCACCCCCGGCTCGGCCCCATTCTCCGCAAAGGAGAGCGGATCCCCTGTTGGAGTTGCGCTCCCTGGTGGTGCGGCATGAGCCGTTTGCCTTGGCTTTGCCAGATCTGGCGGTGCAGCCGGGGGAAGTGATTGGGTTGGCCGGTTTGGAAGGCAGTGGGCAACGCTCTTTCCTGCTCACCTGTGCAGGGTTGTTGCCGCCCAGGCGTGGCCGGATTCTGTTGGGGGGGCAGGAGATGACAGGCCGTCCTTACGGCGACTATCTGCGCTGTGAGGTGGGGTTTTCTCCGGCGGATCGGCTGCGGGAAGGGCTGATCCCCGGCTTAACCTTGCAGGAGCATTTTGCCCTCCAGCAGCAGGATCCCTGGATCAACTGGGCTCTGGCCCGTCAGCAGGCCCAAGCGGCCATCGAACACTTCAGCATTCGCGGTCACCCCTACAGCCGGGTGGAGCAACTCTCGGGGGGCAACCAGCAGCGCAGCCAGTTGGCTCTCTTGCCCACACCCCTGAGTCTTTTGCTGATGGAGCACCCAACGCGAGGGTTGGACATCGAGTCGGCGCTGTGGGTCTGGGGGCAATTGCTGGAACGCACCCAAGCGGGTACGGCTATTCTTTTTGCCTCTGCAGATTTGGACGAGATCCTGCTGTACAGCAACCGGGTGATGGTGTTCAGCGGCGGACAGGTCTCGGAGCCCATTCCGGCGGCGGAGCTCACCGTTTCGCGGCTGGGGCAGATGATGACACTCCCCGTCACCAACAGCAGCGAGATTCCAGGGATCCCGACTGAGGTTTAGAGGGCTGGTCGCATCAGCAGGAACTGACACTCTGCCGGAGCAAGAGAAGGATTTGAGAACAGCATGGCAACCGGACAGAGCAAGGCTTAGAGTAGCAGTAGCCCCAAGCCTTTTGCTCAAGGAATCTGGCCATGGGATCCCAGGATCGCGCTCCGCCCTCAGGAACAGAGGAGCCGCAATCTGACCGTTCGCGCTCCTCGGACGACGTCCTTTTGCAGCTCACCGTTCGGGGATCCCGGCAGCAGGTGTTGCGAGGTTTGCGAGCTTGGCTGGAGCTGGGCTTACTGACCCCAGAGCACTTTCGCCTGCTGGTGGAGCAGTATCGGCTGGAGGCGGAGGAGAGAGAAGCAAGGCCAGGGGCAGTTTCCCCTGGCGACGAGATCCCGGCCCGTCTTGGCTCGGCCTACGTGCTGTGGCTTTTAGGTTTACTTGGCATTTGTGGCTTGCACCGTTTTTATCTGCGCCGCTGGGGCACGGGGCTGCTCTGGCTGTTGACCTTTGGGCTGCTGGGGATCGGTCAGCTCCTGGATTTGATTTGGATCCCAGGGATGGTGCGAGAAAGAAATGCTCGCCTGGCTGGATCTGGAGTTGAGGCGGGAGAAGAGCCCCAAGCTGCCCCTCAATCCACTCGCGCTACTCGGACGGAGTCCTTGCCCCCCCCTACCCCGGCGCTGGCTGTTTTGCTGCGGAACTTGCTGTCAGAGCTGAGCGTGGCTTGGCTGTTGCTGCTGGGCCTGTTTTTGGTGGTGGTGTCCTCGGGGGTGCTGGCGGCCAGCCACTGGGAGCAATTTTCTCCAACTGCTCAGTATGGGGTGCTCTTGGCCTATACGGCGGCTTTTGGGGTAGGTGCTGGATGGATCCAACGGCAGGAAGGGCTGCGTCTAACCGGTCAAACCTTGGAGGCTATTGCCCTGCTGCTGGTGCCGGTGAACGTGTGGGCCCTGGATGGGCTGGGGATCCTTTGGGGGATCCGCATCCTGGCGCTGGGCTTGCTGCTGGGGATCCCGTTGACGGCTGAGGGTCGGGTGCGCTCGCTGGGTTCAGGTGCCGGCTTTCGCGACAGCGGTGTGGAGCCCAATGCCTTTTCCAATGCCTTTTACGGAACCTTGGTGAACTTTTTGGCCCTCTCTGGCTTGCACGCTTTCTGGAGCTTGGGGCCGCAGGAGCTTCGCCCTGCTTTTGTCCTGGGGATCCTGTATCTGGGGATCCTCAGCACCGTGATTTACACCTGGAGCCGCCGGTCTCGGGAATTACGGGGCTCCAGGCTCTGGCTAATCGGGGCTGCCGGATCCCTGTTAATCCTACGGGGGCTGCTGTCTGGGCATGTCCAAGTGCCGCAGTTGGGGTTGGCGGTGGCCCTGTTGGGTTGGCTAGCAGCGGAATGGCCCCAGGGATCCCCGGACGTCGTAGCAGAAGGCGCTCAGGAGGGGACGCTCTCCCGCTGGTGGGAGGGGAGCTGGGTGCTGTTGGTGGTGGGCTGGCTGCTGGCTGCCATTGGCTTGGCGGAGAGCCCTTTCAGCGGCTGGCAGTTGCTGGGGATTAGCCTGCTGGGGATCCATGTCTTAATCGGGCGCTTGCGCCGACACACCCAGTCGCCCCAGCGGGACGAAGTCCTTAGGGTGCATTTGACGTTGCTGTTCTTGCTGGGCCTGGAAACTTGCTGGGCTTTTTGGCAGGTGTGGCCAGCAAGCTGGCGGCAAGAGGTTGTAGCTACAGTAACCAACTGGTTTCAGCCCCTTGATTCCCCTTGGAGCTTGCTGGGGTTGGCGCTGCTGCCCTACGAGGTGCTGTGGCTGGGGTTGGCGGCCCGCTGGCAGAGGAGCGGTCCAGAAGCCGGTGAGACAGGCTTTTCTAGGCTGGTAGAACCAACAGAGCGCTTGGTTTTGGGGCTAGGGGGATCCCTGCTGCTCTTGAGCCTTCCCTATCCGGCCATTCGCTTTTGGCACTTGCTTTTGAGCGCCGGGATCCTGGCCTGGTGGCTACAACAAAAGTCCAGATCAGGAGAAACTCCCAACTTTCTTTGGGTACTCCTGACCCACGCCTACGGAGTGGGGGCACTGCTGGCCGGGATCCGCTGGCTTTTGCCCGACTTGTTCGCGCCAGCGGTGCGGAGCACTAGCCTGTCCAGTTGGGGAGTGGTTCTGCTGCTGGTGGGCCTATTGCAATGGGCAGGGCGGGTGGCTCTGGGTAGGTCAGAGCGCTTTTTTTGGGGAGTGCCTGCGGAGCTGTGGCAGCGAAGTGCAGATGGCATAGGGTCGGTGTTGGTGGGATCCAGCTACTTGGCGTTTTTGCTGCAACGGCTCCCCGAGTTGTCTGCGACGGGTGAACAATCCTTTGGCTGGCTGTGGCTGCTGGTGCCTCTTGTTTTGACGGCAGCTCAGGTATTGGCCCTGCCTCCCCTGGAGTTCATGCCCCGCTGGCTGCAGAGCCCAGAGCAAGGGGGATTGGGATCCCTTTCCTGGCAGCAGGGGATCCCGGAGCGCGGGTCTTTGCGTTTCCCGGCAGTTCTCTCCCTTTTGCTGGCCCAGTTACTCACCTTTGGAAGGCCGGGGGTTGAGTTTCTGGGTCTGGGCTTGGGGTTGCTGCTGATGGCCACTCAGGTGTGGGTGTGGGCCTCTTTCCCCTCCGCCGACCATGAGCTCCACACCGCCAACGCAGTTGTTCCAGCAGAGGTGCTGTTGACAGTGACGTTTGGCTGGGGGTTCGGTCTGGTGGGAATCCATCGGCTGTTCCCCGCTTTAACGGAGTCAGAATGGCTGACGGCCTTGGGGGTGCTGCTGTTGTTCGCGACAGCGGTGCGGAGCACTAGCGGCTGTCGCTACAGCCTAGGGACTCCGTTCCACTACCTCTCTCCCCGCCTTCGGGCAGCTTACCGACCGGTGCTGGATGGCTTTGGCTTTCTGCTGGGGATCGTACTTTTACTTTCCCTAACGTTGCAGACATTGCAGCCAGAAGCAGGTCGCATCGGTGGTGGAAAGTACCTGGATTCCCCAGTGGCTCTGACCCTGGCCTCTGGGACTGTCCTGGTGGCCATTGTTTTGCGGCTTTGGGTGGAAGTGGCTCCCGCTTTTTATCGCGACGGCGGTGTCCATCCTGCTGGCTTGGAGAGCGAAAGCCCGTCTCCTTCCAGGGCGGAGGATGTCTCAACTGGCGGCAGCGGTCAGGAGGCTTCGTCGGCCATCTCATGGTCTGTAATGGAGGGGCTGTCCTATGGGCTGATCTGGGCTTTGGAGCTGTTGGTGGCCAGCAGCCTCTTGTGGGTGGTACAGGGATCCCGTCCTGTTGCCCCTCTGCTTGCCGTCATCAATCTGAGCCTGGGGATCCTCTTTTGGATTGGGCCGGAAAAACTCTTGCTTGAGGGGGCCGCTCGCGCTGGCGGGACAAAGTCTTTGGGGGGGCAGCTCCTGCAACAGGTCAGGGCCCTGAGCTTCTGGCGGACGGGGCCTTTGATCTATGCAGGGTTGGGCTGGCTGGGATCCCATGCCCAGTGGAGTGAGGTAACGGGCTTGGGCAGCTTAGGTCTCTCCATCGTGTTGCTGGGCCTGGGGCGTCGACAGGCGGTCCAACGGGCGCAAGAGCAAGGCCGGGAAGACCTCCGTCCTGCCAACTGGAAAGGGCTCCTGGGCGCTTGGGGCGTGTCTGTGGCCGCCTACGAGAGCTGGGTTTACTTCCTCAGCCAGCGAACTGGGGGATCCCTGGCAAATGGGTTGGTGTTGATCGCTCTGTTAGGGCTGAGCTTGGCCTGGGGCTACGGCTTTTGTCCCCCTTGGCTGGCGGCGACCCTGCAGCTTAAAAGAGCTGGGTTGCGCTGGATGGCCTTGGCCAACTGGGCTCTGGCCAGCCTTGTCCTCTGGTCTGCCCTTTTCGATCCTCGCCTCAGCCGTTGGGGACAGCTCCTCTGGGTGCTGACGGGATCCGGCCTGGTGGCCTATGCCGCCGGACAGGCGAGAACCTCAACTCTAGAATCTCCAACAGAGCAAAATTGGGTGCCAACGGTCTGGGGTTACCTCAGTGCATGGCAAGGAGCTGGGGTTCTGCTGGGCGGTGTGTTCCTGGGGCTGCCGCAGCTATCCATAGCGCGATGGGCCGGATCCCTGCTCTGTGGGCTGGGGCTGGTTTACCATGGCTTGCCCTGGCGACGGTGGGGCTGGCCGGCGGCTCCTTGGCAGAATACAGCCTTGGTGCTGCCCCTGGCCGCTTTTCTGGTAACCGCGGGAGGAAATAACACCCTTAATCTGCTGCTGGGGGCAACCTACTATGCCCTGCTGGCTATCTGGAGATCCCAAGTGCGCCTGGGCTATGTCAGCCTGTTCTTGAGCAACTGGATCCTGTGGAATTACGGCTGGCATCAGGATTGGGCTTCCCTGACGTTCTATGCCCTGCCCCTGGTGGGATCCCTGCTCTATGTGGCCCAGGTGGATCCGGGATTACAGGAAACCAACGGACGGCGGGGGCGGCATTGGCTGCGGCTGGTTTCCTTGGGCACATGGCTGCTGGTGGTGCTGGTGGAAACTCACGGGCAACGGTGGACGGGCTTTTGGCCGGTAGGGTTGGGTTTGGCCTTGGGTCTGCTGGGCTTGGCCTTGCGGGTAAGAGCCTATCTCTTCGTGGGCACGCTGGCCTTTGGGCTGGGGATCCTGCGGCAGGGATGGCTGTTGGTAACAACTGATGCGCTGCTGCTCTGGGCCACTGGGATCCTGCTGGGCCTGCTTCTGATTTGGACGGCAGCCAATCTTGAAAGGCGTCGAGAAGAGGTGGGATCCCGCCTCTCCGCTTGGCTAGGGCAACTGCAGAGCTGGGAATGAAAGAATCCCGAGTCCAGCCAATCTGAGCAGGATCAACTTGAGGAGGGCTGACCTGTTCGCGACAGCGGTGCGGAGCACTACTGAGGCCCTATCAGAGGAGGCGAACACGCCAGAAAATGGATCGACGAGGAATCGACACTCAACGCGAGTGATGAGAAAACAAGTCGGTAGGGCAGGGGGTATGTCAAACTGAGACTGGCCTTGCTTTGGAGGATGGGGTCTATTGCTGGGCAACGTTGACCCAAAGGTGTCTTCTCAGCCTAGGTGGAAAAAGCTTCTGCGGCAGATCTTGGCTCCTTGGCGCGAGTTCGATGGCATGTTGCTGGCCACGGTGCTGGCCTTGACAGGCATCGGCATTCTTGCCATCCGCAGCGCAGTCTGGGAGCGTCCCATCAGCCACTATTGGCTGCAGCAGTTGATCATGGCCGGGATCAGCCTGGTGTTTTTGGGAATGGTAGCCCGGATCCCGTATGAGCGGCTTTTGCGCTGGCACTGGTTCACCTACTTCCTGACCTTGGCAGGTTTAATTGCAGTGCTCTTTTTCGGCACGGCGGGGGGAGGGGCGGAGCGCTGGCTCTCCATCGCTGGCTTTCAGGTGCAGCCTTCTGAGTTTGCCAAGCTGGGGGTAATTGTTACCCTGGCTGCTCTCCTGCACCACTGGCCGATCAAGTACTTCAGCCAGATTTGGGTGGCCGTTGCCGTCATTGCTCCTCCCTGGATCTTGATTTTCCTGCAGCCCAACCTGGGCACTGCCCTGGTGTTTGTGGTGATTGTCCTGGTCATGCTCTACTGGGCCGGAGCCAAGGGCAGTTGGATCCTCTTGCTTTTGTCGCCGGGGGTGGGAGCCATTCTCTATGGCTTACACACTCGCCCAGAGCTGAGCTGGATGCTTTGGGTTTGGCTGCTCTGGTGTCTGGGAATGGCGGGGTTGGCTGCTTGGCGTCTCCCCTGGCAGTGGACGGGGGCCGTAACTTTTGGGGTAATCAACCTGCTCTCGGGGCAGTTGGGTCAGCTAGCTTGGCACCTTCTCAAGCCCTATCAGCGGCGGCGGCTGGAGATTTTTATCGATCCCATGCAAGAGCCCTGGGGAGCCGGCTATCACCTCATTCAATCCCGCATTGCCATCGGAGCCGGCGGCCTCTGGGGCCGCGGTATCCAGCAGGGCACCCAAACCCAGCTGGACTTCATCCCCGAACAGCACACGGATTTTATTTTCTCGGCCATTGGGGAAGAGATGGGTTTTATCGGCACCCTGACGGTGCTGATCCTGTTTTGGATCCTGTGTGCGCGGCTGATCTGGATTGCCCAAGGGGCCAAGGACAATTTTGGATCCCTGATTGCCATTGGGGTGCTGGCGATGATCCTCTTTCAGGCGGTGGTGAACATCAGCATGACCATCGGCCTGGCCCCGATTACCGGCTTGCCTTTGCCTTTTCTAAGTTATGGCCGCTCGGCTCTACTGACCAATTTTCTGGCCATTGGCTTGGTGGAATCGGTGGTGATGCACCGCCAGCGTACTAGTCTTTTCAAGTAGGCAGGCTCAATTTGCCTCCAGCGGGTTTGGCCTCAACAAGGGGAAGCTGCTGCCAGCGTTGGGCAACACTGGCCAAGGATCTTAAGATAGGAACACGGAGCCCCGGCTGGTCGAGCTGGCATGTTGCGTTTGGATCCTGCCCTCTACTTTGACCACAGCGCCACCACCCCGCCTCGGCCTGAGGTGATCGAGGCCATGCAGATGGCGATGCAGGAAAGCTGGGGCAACCCCTCCAGCTTGCACGGGTGGGGAGAACGGGCCGCCATGGCCATGGAGCGGGCGCGGCAGCAGGTGGCCGAGCTGCTCAACTGTGAGCCGGAGGCGCTGCTGTTTACCTCAGGCGGGACGGAGTCCAACAACCTGGCCCTGTTTGGGGTGGCCCAGCGCTACTCTACTCCCCAACATCTCATCATCTCCAGCGTCGAGCACGCCTCGGTGGAGAATGCTGCCCGCCAGTTGCAGTCCCAAGGCTGGCAGGTCACCCGTCTGCTGGTGAACGCCGCCGGCCAGGTGGATCCCCAGACTTTGATCCAGGCGCTGCAACCCAATACCGTTTTGGTCTCCATCGTCCACGGCCAAAATGAGGTGGGATCCCTGCAGCCCATTGCAGAGCTGGGTCAGATCTGTCGCCAGGCGGGGGTGCTCTTCCACACCGACGCTGTGCAGACGGTGGGGCGGATCCCGCTGGATCTGACACAACTGCCGGTGGATCTGCTCTCCCTTTCCGGGCATAAACTCTACGGGCCCCAGGGGGTGGGGGCGCTGTACGTGCGCCCAGGGGTGGAGCTGCGACCGCTGCTGCGGGGGGGCGGGCAAGAACGGCGGCTGCGGGCTGGCACCCAAGGGATCCCGGGCATTGTCGGCTTGGGAGTGGCGGCAGCTTTGGCGGCCCAAGAGCTATCTCAAGAAACGGCCCGCCTGCGGCAATTGCAACGGCATTTGGCCCAGTTGCTAGCGGAGGTGCCCGGTTTGCGGCTGACCGGCCCTGTGGATTTGGAGCAGCGTCTGCCCCACCACCTCAGCTACTGCACCGCAGGGATCCCCGGGAATGTGCTGGTCAGGGCCCTAAGCCGCCAGGGGATCGCCATTAGCGCCGGCTCCGCCTGTAGCAGCGGCCAACTGATCCCCAGCCGCATCCTCTTGGCCATGGGCTATTCGGAAGCCGAGGCACTGGGATCCATTCGCCTTAGCCTTGGCAAAGCCACCACCTACGCTGCGGTCGAGTATGTGGCCCGATGTCTACAAACGGAGCTTGCCTCCATCTCCAAATCCGTAGCCTTGGGGAATGCGGCAACTCAATCCCCGTTGTCGATCCCCGTCACCAAATTTTCGGGCTGGAGGCCCGCACCATAGCCGCAGGCTTGGTGTCGGGAGGAAAGCCCGCCTCCTTATAGGTTTGCTGGTCAAAAGTCTGGATGAACTACAATAAGCCCATGAGCCAGACTACCTCTGTACGTTGCAAGCTGATAGTCCCACAAGAGTTGCGTCAAGAGATTGACCGCACTTTGCAGGGCTTTGCGAACGCTTGCAACCAGATTCTCGACGC
>NZ_JBSSAC010000027.1:0-38748 GCF_054058315.1 Thermostichus sp. MS-CIW-40 | reverse complement strand
TGGGTGTACCAGGAAGTTACAAAGGTGGTGCCGGTGAGCCAGCCGCCCAGGGCTAGGTAAGCGCAGGGGAACAGCAGCAGCCCGGACCAGCCGATGAACACGAATCTGTCGCGCTTGAGCCAGTCATCGACGATGTCGAACCATCCTCGCTCCTGACGCACGCGCCCTACCGCTATGGTCATCTGAACTACTCCCTAAAGACATCTAAATGAATGAGGACGTTAATGAAACTACAAAGTTTGCTTCTTCGAAGCAAGAGCGGAGCCTAGGTATAAAGACTCAACTCCTGGGTCTTTTGCCTCAGTTTCCTTGAACGGCTCTTTGGCAAGAACTGCTCAGGAGTTTCCCGTTAAGTCAGGATCCCTAGCGCTCCAAGACCCTACTTAGAACCGTTTCCACAACTCGCGAGGCCCAACGGGCCATTCGAGAGCCACCAAACAAGCTTTACGGCTGTAGGCATTACAATTTAGCCTATGCCGGTAAAGACTTGTAAATTGCTTTCATTATAGAGGCGGATAGCCGGATCTCATCAAGTCTGGGAGAACGACTGTTTTTCGAGGAGTTGGGTTTGGGCCGCTACACCCTTGGAGTGAAGGCCAGGGCTTGGGATCCGATATCCTGAGAAGGCGATGTATCCCATTTGCGAGGAAGCTGAATCTATGGCTGGCGAGATCTTCACCATTGCTGGACTCTGCATTGTGCTGACCCTGGTGGGTGTGGCGCTTGGATATGGGATCCTAAGGGTGACCCAAGGGGGGGCAGAGTAAAGCTGTCGGGGATTTCTCCCGGGCCCGGTATCGGGCCTTGTTACAGCTCCATGTCAATTCCATGTCAATTGGCCACCTGGATATGAGGTGGGTGGCGGAAAGATGATAAACTCATGAAGATTTGTATCGTTGGCGCTGGGGCGGTGGGAAGTCACTTGGCCATATGCCTGGCCCGGTCTGGCTTTCCCGTCAGTGTCGTGGCGCGTGGAGCTCACCTGCAGGCCATCCGCACCCAAGGTCTGAAGCTCATCCGGCAGGGGGATCCCTCCCAAACCTGGGTAGAGCGGTTGACAGCCACCGACGATCCGGCTGCCCTGGGCCCACAGGACTGGCTGATAGTGACGGTCAAGGCCCACAGCTTGCCGCAGCTTGCCCCTCGACTGGGATCCCTGTGTGGCCCCGACACCCCCATTGTGATTGCCCAGAATGGTATCCCCTGGTGGTACTTTTACCGGCATGGGGGCGAGTTTGAGGGGCATTCCCTGACTTCCGTGGATCCAGAAGGGGTTATCGCTGCTCATTTGCCGATAGAGCGGGTGATTGGCTGTGTGGTGTACATTGCCGTGCAGTTGGCAGAGCCGGGAGTGGTCTTGCACACAGGGGGTGGGCGCTACATTCTGGGGGAGCCGGATGGATCCCTGTCAGGGCGGTTGCAGTCCTTGGCCGCCATCTTTGAACAGGCGCAGCTTTCCACCACCCTCACCTCGCAGATTCGGGCCGAGATCTGGCAGAAACTGTGGGGCAATGCCGCCTTCAATCCCATCAGCGCCCTCACCCGAGCTGCTCAAGATGAGATCGCTCAGTACCCACCCACCCATGCTCTGGTTCGGTCGGTGATGCGGGAAGTTGAGGCTGTAGCCCAAGCTCTAGGGATCCGGCTGCCGGTCTCTTTGGAAGAGCGGCTAGAAGATGCAGCCCGCGTGGGATCCCATCGCACCTCGATGCTGCAGGATGTTGAGCTGGGGCGACGGACGGAGATCGAGGCCATTGTGGGAGCCATCACCGAGTTGGGGCGTTTGGTGGGGGTGCCCACTCCCCATTTGGATACTCTGTATGCTTGCGTCAAGCTGCTGGAGCGCTCTCTTTAGGCTCTTGCAGGGAGCGGTAGGGTCGCTACCGAACGGCAGAGAAACGATTCGTTTGCTGGATCCCAGGCTCCCCCCTGGGGAAGTGGCTCGAACTCTAGAATGGCTGTAGCCTCGAACTGACGAGGAAGCTGAAGGTGGCTGTCCATTTTTCTCCGACTCAACCCAACTGAAATCACAGCATTTGAATTAGCAAATGATGATCGAAAACTCCATCGTGCTCATCACCGGAGCCAGTAGCGGCATTGGGGCCGCTTGTGCCACCCTTTTTGCCCGTTCTGGAGCCCGCCTGATTCTGGTGGCCCGCCGTCAGGATCGGCTGCAGGAACTGGCTGGGGAGTTGCAGCAGGCTTATGGCACTTCTTCCTACCTGCTGGCTTTGGATGTGCGGGATGGGACAGCCGTGCAGCAGGCGCTTCAATCTTTGCCCTCGCCGTGGGCCGACATCGACATCTTGGTCAACAATGCAGGTTTAAGTCGTGGCTTGGACAAGCTCCACACGGGGGCCTTGCAAGATTGGGAAGAGATGATCGATACCAACCTCAAGGGTCTGCTCTATGTTACCCGCGCCGTTTTGCCCGGCATGGTGGAGCGAGGTCGAGGCCATGTGGTGAACATCGGCTCCATTGCCGGTCGGCAGACCTACCCAGGTGGCGCTGTGTATTGCGCTTCCAAGGCCGCCGTGCGGGCCATCTCTGAGGGGCTGAAGCTGGATTTACTGGGCACCCCCATTCGCGTCACCGAGATTCAGCCGGGCCTGGTGGAAACCGAGTTCAGCCAAGTGCGCTTCCGTGGGGATCGCGCCCGTGCGGCAGCAGTGTATCAGGGCCTCACCCCCTTGACGGCGATGGATGTGGCTGAAGTGGTGGTGTTTGCGGCAACCCGTCCCCCCCACGTGAACATCAGCGAGATCTTGCTTGTGCCCACCGACCAAGCCAGTACCACCCTCGTACATCGTCGATAAGAGGCCGGCAACCGGGCTTTCGCCTCCACTCTTGCTTCCCTGAGCGACAATGGCAGCAAAGGTGGTGGGAACATGGGACTGGAAGCCGGGATCCTGATCGGGTTGGGAATCGGTTTGCTTTGCACGTTGCTCCTGCTGTGGCAGACTCGGCGCCGTTTCAGACGCGAATTGCAGCGGTTGGGATCCCTGGTGCATCTGGCCATGCCCCTCCACTCCCCGGAACAGATGCTCAGCTTGCTCAGCCGTCATCTTCGCCAACAAGATCTGGATTGGGCCAACCAAAAACAGCAACTGCAAAACTGGCAATACCTGAGTCAGCGGCTCCCTTGGGGATATCTGCGGGTAGACGAAAACAACGTGGTGCTGGAGTGCAATCCTGCCGCCCAGCGCCTGCTGCGCATCAGCCAATGGCAGCCGGGCATCAAGCTCTTGCTGGAATGGGTGCGCTCCTATGAGTTGGATCAGCTCATCGAGGCTACCCGCCGACAGGAGACCGCTGCTCCTGTCCAAAGTCGCGAATGGATTTTCTACCCTTCCGGTGGGGATGGCAAACCGATTCCGCTGCGGGCTTGGGGGCTGCTGCTGCCGCAAGCGCACGTGGCCATTTTTTTGGAAGACCGGCTGGAAGCAAAAATGCTGGCCCAACAGCGGGATCGCTGGGCTTCGGATGTGGCTCACGAGCTGAAAACCCCCCTCACCTCCATTCGCTTGCTGGCCGAAACTTTACAAAGCCGGGTCGATGCCGCTCAGGCAGTCTGGGTAGAACGATTGCTGAATGAGACTCTGCGCCTGAGCCGTTTGGTTCAAGACTTGCTCGAACTCAGTGCCCTCAATCTGGGAGCCGCATCCCGCTCTCAGTGGCGCTGGGTGGATCTGGCAAGTCTGGTGCAGGAAGCCTGGCAAAGTTTGGAGCCGTTGGCCAAACCCCGCCACCAGGAACTGCACCTGAGGGGATCGTCCCAGATTTACCTCTGGGGAGATGAGCAACGCCTATACCGCCTCGTTCTCAATCTCTTGGACAACGCCATCAAGTATGGCAAGCCCGACTCTCCTATCCACGTGGTGCTTTCGGAGCAGGGATCCCAGGTGCGGCTAGAGGTGTACGACCACGGCCCCGGCCTGCCAGAGGATCAATTTGAGTTGGTCTTCCAGCCCTTTTACCGCACCGACACTGCGCGGGCCCGCAGCAAAGGCGGAACTGGCCTAGGGCTGGCAATTGTGCGACAAATTGTCGAAGTTCACGGGGGCACCATCCAACTGCGCAATCACCCGCAAACCGGTGGGCTGTGGGTTCAGGTGGAACTGCCCCGGAAGCACCTGGATCCCTTGTGAAACCCGCCCGAAGACGCTCGCGTCAGTGGCCCGCAGCCAGAATCTGGACGAGAATCGCCTAAGATTTCCTTTCTTCAGGGCTGTCCATCTCAGGGGTGATCCCCTAGAATTGGGGTAGGTAATCCTTACAGTTCATCTTAAGCAGGCATTCGGAATGGGCACCGACTATCATTCCGCGGACTTGTTGTCCGAACGGGAGCTGCAGGTCATTGAGTTGATTGCAGCAGGACTGACCAATCAGGACATCGCGGAACGCCTAGAGATCAGCAAGCGCACCGTTGACAATCACATCAGCAATATTTTGAGCAAGACCCGAACGGCAAATCGGGTGGCCTTAGTACGCTGGGCCTTGCAATGGGGAAAGATTTGCCTGGATCAGGTAAACTGCTGCACTTTGGTCGATGACAAAATTGCTTAGTCCTATCCTGTTTTGCCGGTCAAGTGTCCAGCAAAGAGTGTTGAGCGGGGGGTTTTGGTGACTGTATTGCCCAGAAGTTATAGTCATTTCAATGAGGAATGAAACTGTTCCGTTGCAGTGCTTCCTAGCTCTTCTCTCTCTTAGGGAGAGGGATTGGGGGGCTCGCGGAAGTGATGCGGAGCATTTGGGCGACACCGCGGAGTAGTTAGGAAGCGTCTTAATCTAACTTGAAGTGACTATACTTGAGTTGTTTTGAGCTACGTTGATTGGGTTGTCATACGTGAGCGTCCCCAAGCTGAAACGCTACGCTGTTCGCTACGATTCTATGCCCCTGATGGTTTATCGGGAATTGGCTGCCCATTTGGCTTGTGTTTCAGGGGTGAAAACGGAGCTGGAGTGGAAAAAAAACTCCACCTTTCGCTACCAAGACAGCCAAATAGAGGCATTGCATATTCATCAAGAACCCGATGCCGACATAGAACAAATTAAGCGTATTCTTGACCACTATGGAGCGTGGCAGTATAGCCCCTTAGAAGACTAGCTCTCTCTGCAACCCAAAAGGGATCCCTAGGGATAGGGATCCCCGGATGATTCCTCTGCAAGGTCTGGGAAAAACCAGTTCAGCGAGCAGCTTGGCCTTGGGCAGGCAGGTGCAGCTTACGAGCCAGGCCCAATCTCGCCAACAGCCAAATGGCCCAGTAGGTCATGTCGATCTCCCACCAACGCAAACCGGCCTTAACGCACTTCGGGTCGGCATGATGGTTGTTGTGCCACCCTTCACCATAGGTCAGAATCGCCGCCCACCAAAGGTTACGAGCATTGTCATTGCTCTCGAAAGTCCGGTAACCCCAGAAGTGGCTGGCCGAGTTGATTAACCAGGTGCAATGCAGCAGCAGCACTGTCCGCACAAAGATACCGTACACGACGAATGACCAGCCCCCCAGCAGGTAGAGTATCGCGGCCAACGGCAGTTGCAAAAGCAGAGCATACCTATCCAGCCAGCGGTAGAAGGGATCCCGAGCCAAGTCGGGCGCAAAGGCAAAATACTTCTCAGGGTTAAAAAATTCTTCGCGGTGGTAGATCAGCCAGAGCACATGGCTCCACCAAAAGCCCTTACGAGCAGAATAGGGATCCCTCTCCTCATCTTCGGTAAAGGCGTGATGCTGACGGTGGCCGCCCACCCAAAAGATCGGCCCCCCTTGAACGGCCAGGGCACCGAGAGTCGTGAAGACATATTCCAGCCACTTGGGCACCTGGAAACTACGATGGCTGAGCAAGCGGTGGTACCCCAGGCAGATGCCCAAGCTACCGAAACACCAGTGGAGAAACAGGGCTACCCCCAGAGCGGGCCAGGAGAAGAAGAAAATGCCTCCCACCAGGGCCACCACGTGAAAAATGGCAAAGAAGAGCACATGTTCCCAAGCAAACCGAAAGGACTCTTGGGGCTCGGGCCGATTGAGCGGAGCGGGATGATTCAGCGATTGGCGAGAAAAAGAAGTGGTCATGAACCCACAAAACCTCAGAAGAAGAAGTAGACTAGACTGACTACGAAAGAGCCAAAACACAAAGCCCAAGTTAAGGCCGCCGGATAACAGCGGCCCAACGTGAAAACGGAGTCAAACCCCTGAAGACACCGCCATAGCCAGCGGTGACTTGCTATGTGCTCCGCTGTGATGAACTTGGCTACACAGGAAGAAGAGGAGCAGAGGCAACGCTGCCGACATCCTCTCGCTTGACATTAAGCCTAGCGGTATTCCACCGTAAATGCAAGCGTCACTTGCAGCCCGCCGCAATTCTTCAGGTTTTCTCCTCACTATGGCACGTCCTTCTTCTCGGCAAAGGCTGCTGAATGCGGCTCGGGAGCTGTTCGTTCGTCAGGGCATCACCCAGACCACCACCCGTCAAATTGCGGATTTGGCCGGAGTGAATGAGGTCACCCTGTTTCGGCACTTCGGCACCAAGCAGGGGCTACTCCTGGCCGTATTTGGCGAGTTGGGGGTTTTTTCCGGCATTGCCGATCTGCCCCTGAAGGCGGATCCCGCCCCCTCTCAAGGTTCTGGGTTGCAAGCCATTCTCCTGCGCTATGTCCACACCTGTTTTCGGGCTTTGGCCGATAATCCTGAACTGGTGCGCTCCCTGGTCGGGGAGGCTGGCCTTTATTCTGAGGAACATCGTCGCGCCTTGCGGATGGGTTTTTCTCAGGCCCAAGAACAGCTGACAGAGTATTTGCGGCGATTTCCCAACTCTGAGTTGCAATCTGTCGAGCCGGATCGCCTTAATGCAGCCGTTGGGGTTTTGCATGTGATGATTTTGGGAGCAGCCATGCTGGCAGTAACCGCCGAGTTGCCCACCGTTCACGCCGACGGGGCGGAGCCCTCTGTCGAGGAGCAGAATGAGGAGAAACCGGCAGATAAACAATCAGAAGAAAGCGCTGAACCCGACAGGATACCCTCCCTCCTGCAAGCCTGCGTGGAGCTGTGGATGGCAGGCGTGACCCAACAGAGACCAGATAGAAAAGAGAGGAGGTTGTAAGCCGGGTTCTGTAGTGCAGAGTTGCACTGGCGATCATCCATCTGGGAGTGATGTTGCCATCACCCTCTAGCGGCTCACCACCATCGAGAGCACCCTTCCCCGCTTTGGGTACCGTGATCTCGATGCAACCGACAGGGGCGAAGAACAGCCATGATCCTGCGGCTGCGGCCTTGCTTTCCACCGGGGTTTACCGAGCCAACGCCTCACGACGTTGCTGGTGGGCTCTTACCCCACCTTTGCACCCTTACCTGTGCTGGGATCCCAGCCATCGGCGGTATGTTTCTGTGGCACTATCCTCGCGGTTACCCGCACTGGGCTTTCCCCAGCGGTGTGTTCTTCTGAAAGCCCGGACTTTCCTCATCCCGCTGTCTGGTGGCGACAGCAAGGACGCGATCGCCTGCCCCTCCTCTCTCTTCAGCTCGATCCTACTGCATCTTCCAAACCTAGAAAATCCCGGAAATCGGTACAAACTCCACGTGATCGGGAATGTTGGGGGCCACATGCAGGATTTGTTGGTTCAGATCCATCACCACAGCCGCTACGCTTTCGGTGCGATCCCAGGCGGGCAGATGGGGATCCGGATAGCGGCAGATGCAGTGGGGGGCATTCGTCCGGTCCTGTAGGATTTTTTGAAGAGTGACCGCGTCTAGGGTTCCCGTTTGAGCACTCTGGCGAAGCAAATGATAGGCCCGTTCTAGCCTTGTGGAGGATCCTATATGGGGGGGCAGCTCATCTTCTCGCAAGGCCGGATCCAGGAAATGATTGGTGTGGGCGAGGATCCCTCCTTGAGGGAGATGCAGGCCAATTCCTCGTGGACTGATTTCAAAGCTGATTGCACTAGCGGGCTGTAGGCCTACCGCCTGTCCTGCGGTACCCGCAACGCTGACACAAGAGGACGCGGTGTAAGGATAGGATCCCACCCTCTCCACAGCTTGCTGCCACTCCTCACACTCCAACAACAAGCGCAATAGCAAATGCACCGGCATTCCCTCGGTTTGCCCATCTAGGGTAGAGCGCAAGAGGTTGAGGGCCACGGCCAACCCTGCTTGATTGAGGCCAATTTTGGCCAGGATCCCAGCTTCGGTCAGGGTGAGGTAGGCAGGGTGGGTATCGGAGCGAACGCACAACAGCACACAGGCCCTGCGCTGCTCCCCGATCCAATCCCAGGTTTGGGCCAAGTAGGTGTGGTGGGTGGAGGTAGCCTGGGGCAAGGCCGCCAGGGTGGTGCATTCTCCCCCATCCGGGTTGGCTTGGGCTGGATCAATGAGATCAATCCCCTTGAATTCATGAGCAGGATCCGGTGGGTGCTGGGGCACCCCGTTTTGGAGATTGTGTTCCAGAGCAGCGGCGCAGTCGGGATGGGATCCCCTGGGAACCGATCTGGATAAAATCTCGGTGCGCAAATTGAGGGCCAGAATCTCGGCGAAACGAAAGCCACTCCCCGCGGCAATGCCTTGGATTTCTTCCAGCAGGTGGGGCACGTGGCGCTCTAGCCAGGGCAGGGATCCCTCTGCTTGGGTCTGGGCCTGCTGCCAGGTGAGACCACAGCGGTAGGCAAATTGGCGGGCGTAACTAGCAATGCTGTGGCGAATGAGTTGGGCCGCCTGGGATCCATACTGTTGGCCTCGTTGTTGGGGATCCCCCTGCAGATGAAGAATGGGGAACATGGTGCTGGTTTGCCCGTGACCTCAATAGGTGGGCAGGGAGGGATCCACCTCACAAGCCCAAGCGTGAATGCCGCCGCTGATGTTATGAACCTGAGTGAACCCGTTGGCCTGTAGCCACCGGCTCATCTGAGCAGAGCGGATGCCATGATGACAGAGCACAAAAGTTGGCTGATTCGGATCCAGCTCTGTGAGGATCCGTTCCCTCCATTCCTCGTACCGGCTCAAGGGGTAGTTGCGAAAGCCCAGGGCATTTAAATTCACCAGCTCCAGCTCTGCCGGTTCCCGCACATCGATCAATTGCAGAGGGCCGGCCTCGGGATCCTGTAGGTATTGGGCCATCTGTTGTGGTGTAATGGAGCGGATGGAGAAGGACATCGCCAACTCTGGTCTACAGGGATCCCTTTTCAAGATACACCGGCTCAGCGGCTGCCCTGAGACTGCCCGCAAAGGTTAAGATGTCACCCTGATTTGGGCTTAGCCTGGGTATGGCTGTGCAACGCTTTTTGATCGACACGGATACGGCGGGAGATGATGTTACCTCGCTGCTCTTTGGGCTGCTCTGGCCCAACAGCATCCTACAGGGCTGCCCGCCGGGGTGAGTTTCATTCGAGATCCCTTTGCGGAAGTGCCCAAACCCGCCGATTATGCCAGCATCTGCAGCGGAGATACCCGTCCGCTGTTCTTTATCGGTGTGGATGCTAACCAAAACTACCTGGGGGATACCGATAACAACCCTGCCACCCTCAACCACGGTCTCACCTCGATGCTGAAGCGGGTGGATATGGCCACCTATGAAGTGATTCGCAGCGTGGTGGAAGGCAACTTTAAGGCAACTTTGTCGGCGGCATTCAAACCTTTGGCCTGGAGAACGAGGGTGTGGGCTATGCCCTGGATGAATACAACCAAGCCTTGCTCTCAGCGGATTTGGTGGCTGCTGTGGAAGCGGTGAAGCAAGACATCCTCGCCGGAACCCTCGAAGTACCTGAAGAGCGCTAGATTTTTGAGATTTTTGTTGCCGATTGATTGCGGATCCCTGGCGAAGCCTTGACTAAACAGAGGATCCATCAGAGGATGCTTTTGCTGAGGGCATTGGATCGCAACTTGGCCATCTGCACTTTGACCTCGTGGCAGTTGCTTGTTGTTCTTGTTTGTTGCTGTAACAACCTTAACCGCTAAGCGCTTGTAAGGAGCTTTCCACCTATGCTTGGCCAAGTATCCAAGTCTGGTTGGGGGATCTGTTCAGCCTTGCTGCCTCTGTTGGCAGGGATCGCTTTCGGCTGTGGAGGAGGCACAGGCAACTCTCCCCCTCTGCCGTCGCCAGGTAGTGGATCTGTCGTCCTGCAAGTGGATCCGGCCAGGGGCCCCTTTACCAAGGTGGCTGATGCCGTTGCAGAAGCGCAGCGGCTGCAAAATGCCACAGCAGGACTAGAGGTGCTGATCCAGATTTTGGGGGCGGGCAAGGAGAGACTGGAGAAGAACCTCGCCCTGGATGGAGGTGACGGCACCAATGGCGGGCGGATTCGGATTACCAGCTCTGCTGCCTACGAGATCCTAGCGGGGTTGTTCGATGTGGTTGTAGCCAGCCAAACTAGCCTGCAAGGGGTAGAGGTCGTGTTGGAAGGTGGAAAGATTCAGGTCAACGGTGGCACCTTTCAGCCGAGCAAGGTCACCCTCAACGACCCTCGCTCCAACATCTTGGTCAACGGCAATGCTGCGGTTCTAGAGGGAGCCTTGAACCAATTGGCCGAGATTTTGTGCCAGCAATTTTTGGATCCCTGTGTGCAGATCTCCGGAAACAGTCGAGTCAGCGGCATTTCGTCAATCGTTAGCAAAACAGGCGGGGTGGGCATAGGCACAACACCAGGAAGTAACCCAACCCTCGAGAACAACACGATTCTCTTACAAGCTTTAGGGACTTTGGCTGTTCGCTACAGCGACAACTCCGGCGGGATCTTCCGCAACAACCAAATCGAAGGGGATCCACCTACCGCTGGGGCTGGCTTAGTGCTGCAGGCTCGGCAAGCAGGTAGGAGCGGCACTACCGGGATTCAACTGGATGGGGCAGGCTCAATTCCATCCATTCAATCCAACAGGATCGGCGTGGGTGGGATAGCCGGGAGCGTCGGCATTCGCATCTTGCAAGGAACACAAGCCCGTACCCTTTCTGGAAATACATTTCTGGCTCGGGGCGAGGGCAGAGGGATAGCAATTCAAGCGGCCCCCGGCACCCCAGATGTGGTGATTGCAGCCTACCTAGCCGGCAATGCCTTCCAGGGGAACTTTGCTGAGAGAGTTGCTGTGGGACTCTTCACACCCACACCTGAGCCAACGCCCTCTCCCACCCCGACACCTACACCCGTGCCCACACTTAGGCCGACGCCCTCTCCCACCCCGACACCTACACCCGTGCCCACACCTGAGCCAACGCCTTCTCCCACCCTGACACCTACACCCGTGCCCACACTTAGGCCGACGCCTCCTTCCACCCCGACGCCTACACCCACGCCCATACCTTCTGGCCCAAGGATCACAATCCCTAGCTTACCTGCAGCTGCAACGGTAACTATTACTCAGGCAGACGGCACAGTTATTGCCACTTCCACATCGGTGTCTGGGGATGTCGTCACCTTCCCGGCTCCGTTTATCCTTCCCTTTGGCGGTCAGGTTCGTATCACCCCTGCTGTCCCTTCCCCAGCGCCCATCACAGTGGGAACCATCACCCTTAGCACCTTCGACAACACAACTAACCCTGGCAGCACGACTTATTTCAACCTTGGACCTAGCATTCCCGTAAACTAGCTTTTGTCTGTGTTTAGGCGATTGGTTTTCCTTTGGCTCAAGGTTGCTCAGGCGTGGAAGGCTACCCTTTTGAAATGTGAGGATGCTATGGGTATTTCTGCCGTTTCTTCCCCTGGAGACTTAGCAGTTGCCCTGCCGCCGGGTTTTGATGTCCCTTTGGGTACCTACCATATGGGTGACCCTGCCTTTCGGTTTCCCTGAAGGGGGGTTGGCAAACCTTGCAAGCAGCTTTGGCTCTTAATTTCGTTTTCTTGTTAGAGATTTGCGATGGCTACCTACAACCCTAGTTGCAGCCAGCGTTCTTCGCTAGCCTCCGTGCTTCTAGCCTCCTTCCTAGTAAGAGGGGGCGGCTGCCTGTTCTTTTTCTTCCGAACCCTATGATGAAACTGTTTGAACGTTGCTCCCAGTCAACTGCTTCCATTCGCTTTACCATAACACTTCGCAAACAGTTCGCAGGAGCGGAATTGTCGCCCAAGCCTTTAGCGGGTTAGCCGCCTCAGGGGAATCTGCGGGTAAGTTCACACTCTCTTTGCCCCTAGGGATAGGTCTCTCCACCAGCAATCTAGGCCGTTGGCTGTTCCGACTACTCCACTGCAGCTTTGGCTTCCTTCTCTTTGGCTGCCTTGGCAGCGCGCATTTCCGCCAAAATCTCTTCGGGTCGTTTACCGGCACGCTGGGATCCAGCAGGTAAATCGTGGGGATCGATTACCCCTTTGGGCAGATAGGCAAATTCTCGCAAGGGGGTCACCATCGGGTCTTCGGTAACTTTAGAGGGCAGACGGCCCATCGCCACCTGATGGTAGTTGAGGTCGTGGCGGTCGTAGGCGGCCAGCTCATAATCCTCAGTTACCGAGAGGCAGTTGGTGGGGCAAAACTCCACACAATTGGCACAGAAAATGCACACCCCAAAATCAATGCTGTAGCTGTAAAGCTCCTTTTTCTTCAGCTCTGGGTTGTAGGCCCAATCCACCACTGGCAGGTCAATTGGGCAAACCCGAACGCAGATCTCGCAGGCAATACACTTATCAAACTCGAAGTGGATGCGTCCCCGAAAGCGCTCAGAGGGGATCAGCTTTTCGAAGGGGTATTGCACAGTTACTGGGCGCCGACCCATGTGGTCGAAAACCACCCCCATTCCCTGGCCAATGTATTTGGCAGCTCGGAAGGCATCGCCCACATATTCTTTGACACGCTTTAGAAAAGTCATGGTCTATGTTCTCCCTCTCTGGCCTCTTTACTTCTCATTCAACCCCCAAAAAAGGTGGGGAAGGCGAGCTTTAGGGCTGCCGTCAGCAGCAAGTTAACAAAGGATACGGGCAGCAAAAACTTCCACCCCAAGTCCAGCAGTTGGTCAATGCGCACTCGCGGCAAGGTCCAGCGCAGCAGGATGGCCAAGAAGATGAAGATAAAAGCTTTGACCATCGTCATGACAATGCCTAAGGCCGCCGCGCCGATCTGCAAGAAAGGGTTATCCAAAGGAATCCCGGCAAGTGCAGCAATCGTTTCCACCGGCACCACGAACGACCAGCCCCCCAAGTACAGCACTGCCGCAATCAGAGAAGCCAGCAGCAAGTTGGCGTAGGATCCCAGATAAAACAGGGCAAACTTCATGCCGGAGTACTCCGTTTGGTAACCGGCTACCAGCTCTTCTTCTGCTTCCGGCAAATCGAACGGGATCCGCTCCGTTTCCGCCAGAGCCGAGATCAGGAAAATGACAAAGCCAATGGGCTGCCGCCAGACGTTCCAGCTCAGAATGCCCAGGCCGCTCTGCTGCTCCACGATCCCCACCGTGTCCAGACCGTTGCTCATCAGCACCACGGCCAACACTGACAGGGCCAGCGGCAGTTCGTAGCTGATCGATTGAGCTGCCGCGCGTAGCCCACCCAGCAAGGAGTACTTGTTATTGGAACCGTAGCCCGACATCAACAAACCGATGGGTTGCACGCTGGAGGTGGCGATCAGGAAGAACACGCCAATGGCAATGTTGGAGATCAATAGGTTCTGGCCAAAGGGAACCACCAGGTAGCACAAAAAGACGGGCAGGAAAACCAATATCGGCCCCAGCGTGAACAAGACTGGGTCGGCCAAGATGGGCAGAACATCTTCTTTGGTCAGCAGCTTGATGCCATCGGCAATCGGGATCAGCACCCCCTGAGGGCCGGCCATGTTGGGGCCAATCCGCTGTTGGGCTGCTGCCGAGATTTTTCGCTCCAGCCAGGTCATGACCATCACCCCCAAGGTGGCGGCGATGATCAGCAGCAACATCGGCAGGGGCATCCAGAGGGCATGGGCTGCACCTGCTCCCAAGCCTAGGTTCTGTAGGGCAGTCTCGAAGCCAAGTTGTAGGTCGATACCAGCGTTTGTCATGGGGGTGAGTAGCTCCCTAGAGATGGCGGGTTGGGTAGGGTTTGGGATCCCTGTAGCTAGGTCTTGCCGTTGGGATCCGACTGGGGGGGGCGGTTACGGCGGCGTAGCTCCTGCTGGATGATGGCCTGAAGACGGGCATCGGATAGCTCCTCCGCGCGGCGGCGCCTTTCCTCTTGGTACTTAGCCCATTGCTTGGGGCCGATAACCGCAGCAATAGCAGACACAATCAACAGCGGCAGAACCAAGATCGCCCAGGCCATCGCCTTTGTCCTCGCTTTCCGTAAGTATCTTAGCGATTCCTAGCGATCCACCTCGCCCATGATGATGTCAATGCTGCCGAGGATGGCGATCATGTCGGCTACCTTCATGCCGCGAATGAGCTGAGGCAACACTTGCAAATTGACAAAGCCGGGGGGACGGATCTTCCAGCGCCACGGGCAGACGTTGTCGTCACCAACAATGTAAATGCCCAGCTCTCCTTTGGCGCTCTCCACCCGCACGTAGGCTTCCCCCTTGGGGATCTTGAAATTGGCGGAAGGCTTTTTGCTGATGAACTGGTAGTCCCCTTTGTTCCACTCCGACTTCGGCCCCTCCAGCATGCGCTTGGCTTCCAGGTTTTCAAAGGGGCCTCCTGGCAAAGCCTTGACGGCTTGCTGCACGATCTTGCAGGACTCCCGCATCTCTTTCATGCGCACCCGATAGCGGGCCAGGCAATCCCCTTCGGGGTAAACGGCCACCTCCCAGTCGAAGTCGTCGTAGCATTCGTAGTGATCCACTTTGCGCAGATCCCAGTTGACGCCACAGGCCCGCAACATGGGACCCGACAGACCCCAGTTGATGGCGTCTTGCTTGGAGATGGCTCCCACCCCTTCCAGCCGCCGGCGGAAAATCGGGTTGTCGGTCACCAGCCGCTCGTATTCATCCACTTTGGGCAAGAAATACTCGCAAAAGTCTAGGCATTTTTCCGTCCAGCCGTAGGGCAAATCCACCGCCACGCCGCCCACCCGGAAATAGTTGTTGTTGATCAAGCGCATGCCGGTGACGGCTTCAAACAAATCCAAGATCCACTCCCGCTCCCGCATGGCGTAGAGAAAGGGAGTTTGTGCGCCCAAATCTGCTAAGAAGGGGCCAAACCAGAGCAGGTGGTTGGTAATACGAGTTAGCTCCAACATGATCACCCGCAGGTAGCTGGCCCGTCTGGGCACGCTGATCCCGGCCAGTTTCTCAACGGCATTGACGGTGATGGCCTCGTTGAACATGCCGGCCCCGTAGTCCCAACGGGAGACGTAGGGCAGGTATTGCACCACCGTGCGGTTTTCGGCGATTTTCTCCATGCCGCGGTGCAAGTAGCCAATCACCGGTTCGCAATCGACGATGTTTTCGCCATCTAGGGTGACCAGCAGGCGCAAAACCCCATGCATGGAGGGATGGTGCGGCCCAAAGTTGAGCAACATCCGGTCGGTACGGGTCTCGATCATGGGCATGGGCATAGCCGCCGCCTCCGCAACTGAAGAATGTTTATAGTCTGCAACATTTGCAGTATAGCGGTTTTCTTCTGCCTTCTCGGGATCCCATGCCATCAAGGATCCCAATCCTCGATATTGAAAATCTCCAGGGGAACTCAACTAGAGTGAGAGAAAAAGGAGGGAGACCGATGGCTATATCCCGTTCACCCGCGAATGGCCCATCCCGGAGAGAGCAGCAACATCCGCAATATGCCACCGACCGAGCTGCGCTCGATGAGCTGATGGTGCAGGCTCAGGAGAGGCCCCTCTCCGAGTGGGTGCTGGCGGAAGTCGCCCGTTTGCGCATCCGTTACCACGGTTTCCCCGGTGCCTGGGATCTGCAGCGGGATTTGGATCAAATCCTGGAACAGTGGGGCCTGAGCGAAGAAGAGCTGTTCGCCCGGACTCGCCAGATCCATGCCCGCGGCCAGGTGTACGACCGCAGCTTTAGCACGCGAGACGACTGGGCCTAGAGGCAGGCTGGGGGGCGGGATCCCTCACCCCCATCCCCTCTCCCTCTGGGAGAGGAGAGCCCGCCGCTACCTAAGAGACGTGAAGTTGCTCGGCAAAGACGGGATCCAAAGGCACATCTAGGGCGGCAATCACCTTGGTCCAGAAGTTCATGAAGCCAATCCAAGCCGATAGCTCCACCAGATCTTCATCTGACCAAATGGCTTTTAGCTGGGCAAAGAAGCTGTCGGTCACCACCATGCTGGGCACGGTCATCCGCTCAGCGTACTCGATGGCCAGCTTTTCCGCCTCGGTGTAGAGGGTGCTGGTGCGGGCCTGGGCCACCGCCGCAATTTTGGCAGGGGAGGCGCCGTACTTTTGCGCCTGCAGGGTGTGGTAGGGAAGGCAGTAGTGGCGGCAGCCGTTGATTTGGGCAATGCGGATGCTGACCAGCTCCTTCAGCTCTTCAGGCAAGTTGGGGTTTTGGGTGTGCAGCGCCCCGTAGAGGTTCATCACGGCTCGCATCAGTTGGGGCTTGTGGGCCATCACCTGCAGGGGGTTGAGGGCGGTGCCGTAGGTTTTCTCCAGGCTTTCGTAAACCTTTTGCAGTTGCTTATCGGCTTTCTCTGGGGTAACAGGAGGGATCCGCATGGACAGTCTGTAAAATTGCAGCATTCTCGACTTTAGCGCGTCTGGGGGATCCGCCCAAGCCTGAGGGGCGCTTCACGGTCTGGGGGAGGGATCCCTTCTCCCGTTGAGAAGGGGGCCTTGGTCTTTTGGTTTCGTTCCAGACACTCCTGCAGGGCTTGCAACCTGTCAAGGATTGCCCAAGGATTGCTCAACGGCTTCCACCTGCTGCTGGGTGGCGGTAGCCCCTTGGTTGAGGGTTTGCTGGATCTGTTCCCGAGATTGGTAAATCTGCAGCGGCCCACCTTGAGGGATCCCTTGCTGGGCAGCTTCTGGGCTGGCTTGCTCTGGTCTCGGCTCCGAACTCAGCGGGTTGCGATAGAGGCGGTTAACCAGCAAAAATCCCACCAGCACCACAGCAGTTGCCACCAAAAGCCGAACCATACCCGGATCCCTTGCAAGCTTCTGATTCTAGAATGCCCTCAAAGAGCATTAGGTGGTCAGATGTTGGGCAAAGTTGTGCAGGCTTCCCAGCCGGTACGGGTTGGCATTGGCGGCCCGGTGGGATCCGGAAAAACCGCTTTGGTGGAAAAGCTCTGCTTGGCGCTGCGGGACCACCTGTCTTTGGCGGTGGTGACCAACGATATCTATACCCGCGAGGATGCCGAGTTTTTGGTGCGGGCCAAGGCCCTGGAGGCAGAGCGGATCATTGGCGTAGAGACCGGCGGCTGCCCCCACACCGCCATTCGGGAAGATGCCTCCCTCAACCTAGACGCCATTCAGGAGCTGGAGCGCCGCTTTTGCCCCCTGGATCTCATCTTGGTGGAATCGGGGGGGGACAACTTGGCAGCTACCTTCAGCCCGGAGCTGGTGGACGCCTGCATTTACGTCATCGACGTGGCCGAAGGGGACAAGATCCCGCGCAAAGGCGGGCCGGGGATCACCCGCTCCGACCTGCTGGTGATCAACAAGATCGATCTGGCTCCCTATGTGGGAGCAGACTTGGGGGTGATGGAACGGGATGCCCGTCGCATGCGGGGAGATAGGCCCTTTGTCTTTACCAACCTGCGCACGGGTGAGGGGCTGGAGCAGGTTCTCAGTTGGCTGGAGCGGGAGGTGCTGTTTCGGCCCATCAAGGCCGACCCCCCCTCGGTGAGCCGCCTGTGAACTTCGGTAAGGCCATCTTGAAGGCAACCCGCCGAGGCGAACATACCCGTATTTGGGAGTATTCTCAGGCTCCCCTGCAATGGCTGGGATCCCCTGGGGAGCCACCTGTGTACTACCTGCGCAACCCCAACGGCGGCCTGCTGGGTGGGGATCGCCACCGGATCGAGATCGGGCTGGGGCCAGGCTCGGCGCTGGAAATTCGCACCCAAGGGGCAACGCGGCTGCATCCCGGCTTGATTCGGCAACAGGTCAAGGTCAAGCTGGCCCCCACCAGCCAGTTGATCTGGATCCCTCACCCGACCATTCCGGGGGCAGGGGCAGACTTTCGCCAGCAGGTGCAGATCGAACTGGATCCCACAGCCCGCCTGGCCTATGCCGAGATCTGGACTGCCGGACGACTGGCCATGGACGAGCGCTGGCAGTTTGAACATCTTGCCAACTGCCTGCAAGTTTGGGTCACTGCTGGGATCCCATGCTCCCCCGAGGGGAGAAAACTCTGGCTGCAGGAACACATAGACCTGCACTTTCCCCATCGGCAGGTCTCCGCCGCGTCAGTGCTGGGATCCCATCTCTGTTGGGGATCCCTGTACTTGCTGGGGGATTGGCCGGAACCCACTTGGCTGACCGTTCACATCAGCGGAACGGAGTCCCCATACTGGCTGGTCAAGTCTCCGGATCCCATCTGTAAGGGTTGGATTCTGCGCCAGGTGGGGCCACAGGCAGAGGCCATTTGGCGGCATTTTGGCCAGGTTGCACTACAGCTTGCTCAAGCCAAGGGTGGCTCACCCCAGGGGTGGTAGACTAAGGCTGACTCAAACCAACTGGTTGACCCAAGGCCGAGACGGAGTCCTTTGAACGCTGCTCAACGGATTCTCAGCTAGAAATCGCAGGAGCCCCGCACTGTACCCGTAGGGTCAGTGTCGGGAGGAATGCGGAAGTTATGATAGAACCATGACCCAAGTCCTGACCGTATCCTGCAAGCTCAAGGCGTCCCAGTCGCAAGCCGCCAAATTGGACGCGACTTTGGAGGCTTTTGGCCAAGCCTTGAATTGGGTCAACCAGAACACGCCGGAGAAAGTCGCCAACGCCGTTAAGCTCCAGTCTCTGTGCTACCGCGAAATCCGTGCCCGGTTCGGCTTATCCAGTAACTTGGCTCAGCAGGTCTGCAGACAGCTGGCCGGCGCCCGTAAAGTTGCCCAACAGAAAAACCGCCCCGTCAAAGCGTTCAAAGGGGGCTTCGCTACCTACGACGCTCGTATCTTTTCGTTCCGCGAGAAAGACTGGACGGTGTCGCTGACCACGGTTGAAGGGAGAGAACGCTTTGAGCTAGCCATTGGTAACTACCAGAGGGGAATGCTGGCTGGCTCTAACCCCAAATCGGCCACCCTAGTCCAGCGGAAGGATGGCTCCTACTACATCCAGATTTGCGTAGAGGAAAAGCCACCCAAACAAGATACCGACAAGGTGATCGGGGTGGACTTGGGAAGGACGGATATTGCCCATACGTCAGAGGGGGACAACTGGAATGGACAGCAGTTGAACAGAGTCCGAGACCACTACTCCCGGTTGAGGGCGGTACTCCAACGCAAAGCCAGTAAGGGCACCCGCAGTTCGCGGCGCAGATGCCGTCAACTGCTGCAACGGCTGTCTGGCAAGGAGAGACGCTTTCAAGTGTGGGTCAATCATCGCATCTCCAAAGCTATTGTCTCTAGGGCAAAAGCTACCAACAGCGCTATTGCTCTGGAAGACTTGACAGGGATCCGGAAAAGAGTCAATCAACAACCCCGCAGCAAAGCCGAGCGGCGCAGGGCCAACAGTTGGGCGTTTTATCAACTCCGTCAATTTTTGGAGTACAAGGCTCTGCGTGCAGGGGTTGCTTTGATTCTGGTGCCGCCTGCCTACACGTCGCAGACCTGCCACCGGTGTTTGCACATTCATCCCGACCCTGCGCAATCCTATCGCAGTGGCAAGCAGTTCAAGTGTGGGCACTGTGGATGGGAAGGGGATGCGGACTTGAATGGTGCGAATGTGATTGCGCTTTTGGGGGCTGTCGTAAACCAGCCTAGAGGTTCGGGCTTGTTTTGTTCTCTGGTAGAGCAGAACAGGCTCAGGGCTACTGAAAGCCCGCTCCGTACCGCTTAGCGGTCGGAGCCGGGTAGTTTACGGCGCCAACAAAACTGGCCAGTTTGTGCGTATCCTCAATTTGATGCGGGAGCACATCCCAGAAGCCGACTCTGCCAGAGCCGCCTTTGCCCGCTTTTGGACTGCTGAGTACTTGGCCGGCGCCGATCCCGCAGATGGAATTGAATTTTTCCAGACCCGGCTGCGCCCCCTCTTTGAGACCAACTATTTCCGCCCCATTGGTGAGAGCGGTAACCCCGTTGACTTTTTCCCGGTGCTGGATTTTCCCTTCGTGCTTCTGTTTGGGCTGGAATTTTTGCTGCGCACGGTGGCCATCAGCCGCCGCTACACCGGCGTCAATTGGCTGGATGCCATGCTCTGGCGTTGGTACGATGTGCTGTTGCTGCTGCCCTTTTGGCGCTGGCTGCGGGTGATCCCCGTCACCATCCGGCTGGGACAAGCACAGTTGCTGGATCTGGAGCGGGTACGCGCCCAGGTGAGCCAGGGCTTTGTTACCAACTTCGCCGAGGATCTGACGGAAGTCATTGTCGTGCGGGTGATCAACCAAATCCAGGTATCCATTCAGCGGGGATCCCTGCCCCTGCTGCCGGCAGCGCGTACCCAGCGCGACTACATTGATATCAACAACACCAACGAGCTGGAGGCGATTGCCAACCTGGTTTTTCGCATTGTTCTCTACCGCGTTTTGCCCCAGGTGCAACCGGAATTGCAACAACTGCTCCGCTATAACCTGGATGGCCTGCTCAAGCAGTTGCCTGCCATGCAAACTCTAGAACAGCTTCCCGGCCTGGGATCCCTGCCTGGCCAACTGACGGAGCGCCTGGCCAACGAGCTGACCACCACCACCTACAAAACCCTGACGGGCAGTTTCGAGGATCCCGTCGGCTCCAAGCTGGCAGCGCAACTGATGCAGCGGTTTGGTGAGGTCTTGGCACGGGAACTCAGCCAGGAGCATGCTTCGGAAGAAATTCGCTCTCTCCTGCAAGACTTGCTGGAAGAGATCAAAATTAACTACGTCGAGCGGCTATCCCACGAGGATCTGGAGGAGGTGATGGAGCAAACCCGCCAGCTTCGGCAAAAGGCCCAGCAACTGGAGAAAGACCGCCGCCGATAGAGTTCGGGGGATTGGTTGACGAGGTTTCGCCAGTTCAGTAGGATAATGGTTCCAAGTCGGGCGAGTGGCGAAACTGGTAGACGCACCGCACTCAAAATGCGGCGGGAAACCGTGTCGGTTCGAATCCGACCTTGCCCATGCTCCTCAAATCTGTAGGGCTCGCCGCTTTCTGTGTTTGGTAGGTTGATCCGTCTTGCCTCTTCTCACAGGGGTTTGGTGATAGAACCAGCCAAGCCCTTCTGGAGCAGGGTGCCAGCGGGACGGAGTCCTTAGATAGGGCAGCCAGAATCGGGCTCATCCTGCATCCTAGAGATGAAGCTCTAGCCGCTAAACTGGGGAATCATGGATGCAACTTTGGAATCTTTCTTTGCCTCTGCCACCCAAATTGGGCTAGGTCTAGCAGGCTTGCTGGCTGTGCTCACCCTGCTGGCCTGGATCCGCAATTGGCCCTTGAAGTTTGCGCTGGTGGGCTACACGGCGTTTGCGCTGGTTTTAACGGCGGGATGTTTTGCCCTCAGCTTGGGGCCGATCTTTCGCTCCCGCATTCCCGGTGCTGCCCCCTACACCACCGTCTATGACCAAGGGGCGGATCGAGCGGTTATTGCTGTCAGCCCGGATATCACCCCAGAGCAACTGATCCTCACCCTGAAGCAGGCGGCCAGCGATTTGGGATCCCCGGGCCGCTTCTCCACCGGTTCGCCGGTGTTCACCTTGCGGGCCCGCACCGTCATCCATCCCGAGCCGGGAGTTTCCGAGCCGTTGCTCTTGGGCACGCTGCAACAGCCGTTGGGAAAGCGCCTGCGCACCCCAGAAGAACAACAGCAGCAGCAGATCCATCTAGAGGAAGAGGCCTTTGCCCGGCTGCTGAAGTTGGCCCAGGGTCAGGCTTCTGCCGCCTTGTCTGCAGAGGGAGCGGAAGAGCCAACCACCGGGATCCCACTTGCCCAGTCTTGAGCGCTGAGCCAGCGGCGCAGATCCTGTCCCACCCGGTCGGGGATCTCCCAGGGAAAGAGATGAGCCACGTTGGGATAGACAATGCAGGTGCAGTGGGGCAGGGCGCGGGCTGTGGCCAGGCTGCTGTTGGCGGTGATGTGGCGATCCCGCTCGCCGGCCATAAGCAGTACCGGGATGCGAATTCGGTGCAGATCTCCCTCGCGGTTGTAGCCCCGTTGCAAAGCGGCGCGCAGAGCTTGGCGAGCCTGGGGGGAGGTGTGCAGATAGGCGGGCAAGGCCATGTGCGCCAAATACCGATAGGCCGTTGGGGTCTGTTGCTGCATCAGGTAGCGGTAAAGGGAGCGACGGCCAAAGGTCTCGATGTTCCATTCCCAGCCGGGCCAAAGCCAGTTGAGCAGCGAGGCAACGCCGGTGTTGACCTGATCCCAAAAATCGGTGGGGGGATGGTTGCTGCGGGGGCAGGCGGCACTGGCCACCAAGACCAAACCCTTTACCCGCTGCGGCAGCCGCAAAGCCAACTCCAGGGCCAGGATCCCGCCCAAAGACCAGCCCAGCACCAGACACGCCTGCCAGCCCAGGCGATCCAGCAGCCGCTCCAAGTCCTCTAGGTGATCCTGCATCTCAAAGGGATCCACCACCTGCGAACGTCCATAGCCGCGTAGATCTGGCGCCACACAGGGGTGCATTCCCGCCACTGCCTCTGCAAATACCGCCATGCAGTCGGCATTGCCCGGATGGCCGTGGAGCATCAAGATTGGGAGGGAGGGGATCCCTTTTCCCCAAGTACGGTAGTGGAGCTGCAGGCCCATCGCGTCAGCAGTGCAGTTCCCGACTGCTGTAGGCATAACACTCTGGATAGCATCTAGACAGCAGGGTTAGGCGCTGGCCGCCTTCTTCGGAGTGGGCTGGAGCTTTACCCCGTTGGGAATGCAAATTAAGTTTTGATCCAGCACCTGCACAAACCCTTTCGAACGCAGGGATCCCAGAAGACGAGTCACCGTCACGCGGGTGGCCCCAATGGCATCCCCAATCTGGGCATGGGTAAGGGGCCAGGGGAGATACATCCCTTGTTCACAGGGCTGTCCATACTCTTCGATCAACAGGCTCAAGAAGCCCTTGAGGCGATCGATGGCGCGCCGTTGGCCCAGATTTCCCAACCACAGCAGCTTCCGTTGCAGTTGCTGGCGGAAGTTTTCCTGAATCTTCTGGTGCAGATAGGGCCACTGCTCCAGATCCTGCCAGTAAAACCACATCACCGTGGTGCGATCGGCGTGGGTGCAGGCTTTCAACTCAAAGCGCTCTGGGTTGCTCAGCTCAAAAGGAAATCCAGCCGTGATGAACCCAACAAAGACCTCCCGCCGCTCTGGAGTTTGGCTGACCAGGCGCACCACTCCCTCTTGGGTGATGTACACCAATCCCGGACGAGTGGGAATGCGCACGTCTTTGGGAAAGGTGCGACAGCGGTAGTGCTCCTCGGCCCACTGGCAAAGCTCACGCCATTCCTGAGCCTCTGTTGCCGATGTGATGGAAACAAGTGACATGAGATCAACTTCCTGTCGCTCGAGCGACCTGATGGGTTTTACAGACTTTCCAGCTTTACCCGGCTGTAGGCTATGCAACGCTTCCGCGTTCGCGCCGGCGGTGCGGAGCACCTACACGTCAACGGGACGGAGTCTTAGGAAGATGGGGATGGAGAAACAGCAAGATACACACAAGAAGGCAAATACAAAGAGGAAGGAAACCGCAGGGTTTACTTTACCTTAGCTTCATAATGGCACTTGACCTCATGGGGTGACATTGTGTTCCTACTGATATTGTTCAAAAGGCTACGTCCAATAATAACCCCAAGAAGCCGTAAATTTTCAGATTCTGCCGCTGAACTCGGCTACCTGGGGGATCAGCGCAGATCATTGGGTCAGACTGGTGTATGTCTAAGGGCGGGTGTGGGGTGGCTGGGATGAATATTCTCATCAGCAACGACGATGGCATCCAGGCGGCAGGGGTGCGGTGTTTGGCGGCAGCGCTGGCCCAGCTGGGGGGGCACCAGGTAACGGTGGTCTGTCCGGATCGGGAGCGCTCGGCCACCGGCCATGCCTTGACGTTGCACAAGCCGCTGCGGGTGGATCCGGTGCGGGAGGGATTTCCTCCAGAAGTGCAGGCCTGGGCCTGTTCGGGCACCCCTTCCGACTGTGTCAAGTTAGGTCTGGACGGGCTATTGGATCGTCCTCCCGATTGGGTGATTTCCGGCATCAATCAGGGAGCCAATCTGGGCACGGATGTGCTCTACTCCGGCACCGTCTCGGCGGCAATGGAAGGGCTATTGGAAGGGATCCCCAGTTTGGCGGTGAGCCTGGCCAGCTTTACCCATCAGGATTTTCAGCCGGCAGCGCAAGTGGTGCTGACGTTGCTGGAGAAACTGAGCTTGAAGCCCTTGGGGGAGCCCATGCTGTTGAATGTGAATGTGCCGCCATTGTCGGCTGCCGAGATGCGCGGCATGGTTCTAGCTCCTCTGGGCTGGCGCAAATACACCGATATCTACGAGAAGCGGGTGGATCCGCGCGGCAAGGCCTACTACTGGCTGGCAGGAGAGGTGGTGGAAGAGGGGGTGGATCCCCGCTCGGATGTGCGGGCCGTTGCTGAGGGCTATGTGTCGATTACGCCCCTGCAGCCGGATCTAACGGCCTACGCGGCCTTCGATAGCCTACAGCGCTGGGGCCTCTCAGCCTTTGGCTCATGAATTTTAAGCCGGTGAGCTGGGGTCAGCGCCGAACAATGTCATCCCCTCCAAATTTTGGGTCGAACTCGGCGGGAAAGCGGGTGTTGGCACTGTAGATTGCCCCTTCCAGAAAAGCGCTCTTTAGGTTGTCCATCGACAGATTGGCCCCTCGCAAATCCGCCCCCGTTAGATCCGCCCCACTTAGGTCGGCGCCACGCAAATTGGCCCCACTCAGGTTGGCCTCGCCCATCATAGAGGAGACTGCGTAGAAACTCCCGTCAGCGCCAGCAATCGTTTCGCCACCCCTTCGGCAACCGGCATGACCGACAGTCGCGTGCCCCGTCGTACTACTTCCAGCTCCTCTGGGGTGAAGGTGTCTCGCAATTCAGCCAAAGGGATCAATCGCCCAAAGGCTGAGACAAACCGCACTCGCACCGTGTACCACCGGGGATCTGCTGGAGTGGACTTGGGATCATAGTAGGGGCTGGCAGGGTCGAATTGGCTGGGATCCACCACGTGGGTTTCCAGGATCTCCATCAAACCGGCAATTCCGGGTGGCTCGGCATTGGAATGGTAGAAAAAGGCGCGATCCCCCACCTGCATGGCTTTTAGATAGTTGCGGGCTTGGTAGTTGCGCACGCCATCCCAGAGGGTTTGGCCTTCCCGCTGCAGATCCCAGATGCTGTAAACGCTGGGCTCAGATTTCATCAGCCAGTAGTTCATGGGGCACTAGGCTCTGGGAGCAGATAAGGGGGAACAACGGGCAACAAACTCGACAAAGTTGCGCAGCATCTTCAAGCCGTAGGGGCCGGACTTTTCTGGGTGAAACTGGGTAGCAAACAAGGTGCCGCGGGCAATAGCGGCTACACAGGTTTGGCTGCCGTGTTGGGTGGTAGCAGCCACCCAGCTTGGGTCATTGGGCACTGCGTGGTAGGAGTGGACAAAGTAAACCCAGCTTTGATTCGGGATCCCTGCCCAAAGAGGCGATTGGGGTTGGGTAAGGTGCAACTGGTTCCAGCCCATGTGGGGGATACGCAAGCCCGGCTCCGGTCGAAAGCGCTGCACCCGTCCAGGCACAATGCTCAGCCCTGGCTCTGTTCCCTCTTCGCTGCTTTCGAACAAAACTTGCAGCCCAAGGCAAATGCCTAAAAAAGGCTGTTGCCGCTCCACAGCTTCCCGGATCGCTTTCCCAAAGCCCCGCGCCCGCAGCTGCTGCATGGCTGGGTCAAAGGCCCCATCGCCGGGCAGGACAATGCCGTCAAAAGCCGCTAGTCCAGTTGGCTCTGTTACTAGCTGCACCTCAGCTCCGGCCCGCTCCAGCCCTTTGCAAGCCGAATGCAGATTTCCCGCCTCATAGTCGATCACCGCCAGGCGTACAGTCCCCATGGGATCCCTTCTCGTGAGGAGTTTAGGAGTCTATCAGTATAGTGGTTCTAACCCGTTTGAGCTGACTCATGGCTGTGGCAATTGCTTCGCACGATCCCACTCCGACCGGTACTGCTCCGCAACCCTGTCGCGACCAGGTTGATTGGCCTGAGGCGGCTTACCTGCACATCCCTTTTTGTCGGCAACGCTGCCACTACTGTGATTTTGCCACCGGCCTGGGCACCCGCAAGTTGATGGAAACCTACGTGCAGATGCTCTGCCGGGAGATCGGCGGCGCCTACCGCTACCGCCATCTGGCCGGGGATCCCAGACCGTTGACCAGCATTTTTTTCGGGGGTGGCACCCCTTCTCTGCTGACGGTGGAGCAACTGGGGCGGATCTTGACTCAATTGAGGGAGAGGATCCCGTTTCATCCCGACTGCGAGATTTCTCTGGAGGCCAACCCCGGCACCCTGACGCGGGAGCAGTTGGCGGGCTACCGGGAGCTGGGGGTCAACCGCATCAGCCTAGGGGTACAGGCATTTCAGCCAGAGCTGCTGGCCGCTTGTGGTCGCCTGCATGGAGTGGAGGAAGTTTACGAAGCCGTGGCCGACTTGCAGGCGGCGGGCTTTGAGAATTTCAACCTGGATTTGATCTTTGGGCTGCCCTACCAGACTTTGGAACACTGGCAGCAGTCTCTACGAGCTGTTCTTGAGATTAACCCCACCCATGTCTCCGTCTATGATCTGACGATTGAACCGGGAACCCGCTTTGGTCGGATGTACCGACCGGGAGCAGCACCTTTGCCCAGCGAGGAAACCACAGTTGCCATGTACCTAATGGCGCGGGAGCTGCTCACCGAAGCGGGCTACATCCACTACGAAATCTCCAATTTTGCCCGCCCCGGCTACGCCTGTCGCCACAACCGAGTGTACTGGAAAAATCGCCCTTACTTTGGCTTTGGCATGGGATCCGTCGGCTACGAGGGGGGACGGCGCATTCAGCAGCCCAAAACCCTTTACCACTACTTCGAGCAGGTGAAAGTCGGAGTCCACCCTCTCCCTCCTGAAGCATCCCCAGAGGAAGTTTGGATGGATACTTTGATGTTGGGGTTGCGTCTAAAGGAAGGTCTGGATTTGGGCCATTTGCAAGAGCGTTTTGGCCGGGCAAAGGTCGAGCAAGCTTTGGAGAAGCTGGATCCCTATTTTGAGAAGGGATGGGCCAGCTGTGAGGCAGGCCGGCTACGGCTGATTCCGCCCGATGGCTGGCTATTTTCCAATGAGATTCTCAGAGACTTGCTGGCTTGATTCCGACGGTTACTTTCACAAGATTTCTCACCAGAGCCCCCTATCCCAATTGGCCGAAAACTCAAGCTTTGAGGAGCGTAGGCCATCACCATTTCCAGCAGCCATTAAACCCAACATTTCACAGATCCTGAGATCTCTAATCTTGCAAGAGGGGTTGAGGGGAAAGATACGGAAGCCCAGAGGATCCCTATCGATAGTTGACAAATTGCAGCGCCACCGGGTAGTCCTGCTGCCTAAGCATTTGAATGACCGCCTGTAGCTCGTCTTTATCCTTGCCGGAAACGCGCACCAGATCCCCTTGAATGGCAGGCTGCACTTTCTTAAAGTTGTCGCGGATTTGCTTGGCGATCTGTTTGGCCAGTGTGGCATCAATGCCCTTTTTCAGGTGAACCACCTGGCGCACTCGGTTGCCGCCGGCGCTCTCTGGGGGTTGGAAGTCGAAGATCTTCAGGGATAGACCCCGCTTGGCCGCTTTGGTAAGAAGCAGATCCCGAATGGAGTTGAGGGCCATGTCGTTGGCGGTGGTGATGGTCAGGGATCCCTCCTCCAGCTCAATTTCCGTCTGAGTATCCTTGAGGTCGTAGCGCTGTTTGATCTCCCGTCGGGCTTGATCCACAGCGTTCACCAGTTCCTGCCGATCGAAATCGCTGACGATGTCAAATGAGTAGGTAGAGGCCATACACCCTATCCTCGCTATTGTTCAGTATCTTAAGCCCTCAGCCAAGCAGGGATCCCTAACTCTCGGAGAAGCTACAACAGGTAGAGGGATCCCAGTCCAGATTTGCGGAGAAGCAGGATGGCCGATGTTGTTTTAATTACAGGCGCTTCTGAAGGCATCGGCAGAGCTACTGCCTTTACCTTTGCCCGTGGGGGTTACCGATTGGCGCTGGCTGCCCGCACTGCCGAAACCCTGAAGCAAACGGCCATCGACCTAGAGCAAAGCCTCAACGCCGAGGTCTTGGCCGTTCCCACCGATGTCACGCAGCCAGAACAGGTGCAAAACCTGGTGGAGAGAACTCTGGAACGCTATGGCCGCATCGACTGCCTGATCAACAACGCCGGTATCTGCATGAGTGGCCCTTTTTTGCAAACTACCCTGGAACACTGGCAGGCTTTGATGGCGGTCAACTTTTGGGGCTACCTCCACACCATCCGAGCCGTGCTCCCCGACATGTTGAAGCGCAAAAAAGGCCAGATCATCAACGTGGGATCCATTGGCGGCAAAATGCCCCTGCCCCAGATGAGCGCCTATTGTGCCAGCAAGTACGCGGTCAGTGGGCTGACAGAAGCGCTGCGTCTGGAACTGCAACCCCAAGGGATCCAGGTAATTGGCGTCCATCCGGGCATCGTCAGCAGCAATTTCCTCAAGCGAGCCATTTTTCTGGATGAGGTGGGGCCAGCGTCCTCTCCCGACAGCCAAGCCCAAACCTCAGGTGGCAAAGCCCGCGAGCAAATGCAACAGGCGCTGGAGAGTTTTTGGGTCAGCCAGCCGGAAGAAGTTGCCGAAGCCATTTGGGATGCCGCTCGCCAGTCCAAGTCAGAGGTGGTGGTGGGCATGGCCCAATGGGCGGTAGGAGCTTACACCCTCTTCCCCGGATGGGTCGGCTCATTGCTCCAGAATGTTCCTCGCTAGCCCACTGGATCGGTCGAGAGTTCTGGGGCGCTGGATGAGCGATTCTGCAGACCCAGCGATAGCAGGAAGAAGGCTAAACTTCGGTATAGTTTGAGGTACGGTTAAACACTGGTATTGACAGCGGAAGTATGGTTGAATCTGCGCCTTCTCCTTCCGGTACCCACCAGCACATCTTGATCGTGGAAGACCGAGATGGCCGCCGTACCCAGGTGCTGGGATCCGCCAAATACTTCATCGGTCGGGACTTGGCGAACGACATCTGTCTCAACTCTCAGTATGCCTCCCGCTACCACGCCATGCTGCTGCGGATTCCCGCCGAGCGAGAGGGAGAATATTGCTACCGCATTTTGGATGGGGATCTGGAAGGTCGCCCCAGCACCAATGGCTTGTTGATCAACGGCCAGAAATTGACCACCCACCAGCTCAAGTCGGGGGATGTGATCACCTTCGGCCCCGATGCCAAAGCCACCTACAAAATTGTTAAGGCTCCCTAGGCCCAGATCTCTGCAGAGCGTGCAATCGCCCCCCAATCAACAGCAGCAAAGCCAGCACCAAGGCCATCTCCGACAGCAAGGTCGCTAGGGCCGCCCCCTGCCAACCCCACCTTGGGATCCAAGCCCCGTTTAACAGCCCATTCAGCCCCAGAGCCATCAGTTGCAGACGGCTGCGGGGCTTTTGCAACCCTGCCCCGGTGAGCAGGTGAGACAGCAAAAGGTGGATCCCCTCTAGCAAAATGACCGGGCTGAGCCAGCGCAGGATGAGGGCCGTTTCCCGGTAAGCCGATCCCAGCACCCAGGGGATCCCGTAGGATCCCAGGGCCAGCCCCAGAGCAGCCAAACTGCCGTAGCCCACCACCCAAGGGAAAAGCTGCCAGGCGTAGCGCCAGCCTTGCGGAAGGCCCTTCTGCCCTTGGCGGCACAGCTCGGCAAAATGGCTGGTGAGCAGAGCAATCATCGGCGTTTGCGAGAAGTTGATCACCCGGTAGGCAGCGCTGTAAAGACCCCCCGCTGCTGCTGAGGCCAAACGGGGCAAGAGCAGCTTGTCCAAATCGGTGAAGGTTTTCACCGCGGCCAGCCCCACCGCAAAGTCCCAGCCCGCTGTCAGCCGTTCCCGCAGATCTCGCCAGCTCAGGGCCAAGGGGAGAGAAGGCTCGCTCCACCGTCCCATCCCCCTCGCGATCAGCAGCAGCACGACCAACACCATCAGGCCGTACAGAATGGCCCATTGCACCAGGGATCCCCAGCCCAAGGCCACCGCCAGCAATACTGCCCCCAATCGCCCCAGCGCCATGCCGGTGTCGATGAGGGCCACGCCGGCAACCTGCTCTCGCCCAACCAGGATCCCTCTGTACACCTCTGGCACTGCGACGAACAGCAGATCGCTCAAGAGCAATACCCCCACCACCGCTGCCGGCGTCCCGGCCAGCCAAACGCTCAAGAGGGGCCACAACACCAGCGCCATCCCCCCACAGCCCAATCCCGCCAGCCATAAGCTGGGGCCAACCCCCTGGGTGCAAGTCGGGGATCCCTGCCGGCTGAGGCGCTGGATCAGCAGTTCCGATTGGCCCAAATAGCCAAACGGGGCGGCCAGGTTGCTGCAGGCCAAGATGGCAGAGAAAACCCCGAAGGCTTCCGGCCCCAACAGACGGGCCAACAGGATGAAATAGGCCCCGGACAACCCCAGGCGCAGGCCATTGCCCACCATCAGCCAGGCAGCCTGGCGTAGCCGCTGTTGTTCTGCTCTATCCACGCTGCCACTCCTGGACGAGGCTTGCCAGAGCCAGGGATACTGGATGGATGCTGAGAGGGCCCGCCCAAGAGCGGGCATCTCCTCTCGATTTTGGGTGTATCGGTTGCAATTCTTCTGGCAAGTTCATGTGGCAAGTTCATGGCCAAACTCTACCCTGTCAGCGACGCCACGCGAAGCCCCCACACCTTGACCGGACGGGATCCAAAAGCCCTGTTCTCCCCCCATTCCAGGCCGCCTGCCCCTCGCCGGGTGCTTCCCCCACCCCCGCCGGACGGCGGTAGTCCTCGTTGGCTGGGATCCCTGCCGACCAAAACGGTGGGGCAAGGCTATCGGGCCGTTGTCTTGCTCTTGCTGGCCAGCCTGCTGCTGTTCGGAGGGCTAGGATCCCGTCTGGCCTACCTGCAGTTGGCGCGCACCCAGTATTACCGCCAGTTGGCCGATACCAACCGCATTCGCCTGCTGCCCCAGCCGCCAGAACGCGGGCGCATTGTGGATCGCAACGGTGTATTGCTGGCGGGCAGCCGATTGTCCCACTCGGTCTTCCTCTGGCCTCTGGTGCAGTCGCGGCAGCGCTGGCAGGAGATGATCCCCAAGTTGGCAGACTACTTGAACATCGCCCCTGAGGAGATCGCCCAAAAGCTAGAACAGGCTGGATATCGTTCCCCTTTTCCCGTGCGCATCCTGCGCAACGCCAGCCCCCAGGTGGTCATTCAACTGGAGGAGATGAGCCGCGAGCTGCCGGGGGTGATGGTGGAGGCGGAGACGGTGCGGTTTTATCCCCACGGCGACTTGGCCGCTCATCTGCTGGGCTATACCGGCGAGATCTCGCAGGAACAACTGCGGGCGGATCCCAGCTATCGCCTGGGGGATATCGTTGGCCTGATGGGAGTGGAGGAATTGTTCGAGAACCATCTGCGCGGCCAATGGGGCGGGCGACAGGTGGAGGTGGACGCCATGGGAGAGGTGCTGCGGGTGCTGGGGGAACAAGCGCCCCAACCGGGCAACACCCTGCAGCTCACTTTGGATGTGCGGCTGCAGCAGGCGGCAGAGCGAGCCCTCGGCCAGCAAAAAGGAGCGGTGATCGCCATGGATCCCAGCGATGGCTCGATCCTGGCCATGGCCAGCTATCCCACCTTTGATCCCAACCTCTTTTCCAGCCGCATCACCCAAGCCCAGTGGGAGAGCCTGCAGCAGCAGGATTTTCCCTTCCTCAACCGCGGCCTGCGGCCCTATCCCCCCGCCAGCACCTACAAAATCATCACCACCGCTGCCGGGATTGAGTCGGGAGCCTTTCCCCCGAATACGGTGCTGCAGACCGGCCCCTACATCCAGGTGGGAGGGTGGCGCTTTTGGGACTGGAACCGGGCCGGCTTCGGGCGGCTGAACTACCGGCAGGCGATGGCCTACAGCAGCGACACCTTTTTCTACCAAATCGCCCTCGGCACCAAGGCTGCCCCCTTGCAAGAATGGTCGCGCCGCTTTGGGTTGGGACAACTGACCGGGATTGGCCTCAAAGGGGAAGCCGCGGGTCTGGTGCCGGATGCTGAGTGGAAGCAGCGCCACTGGCGCGAGCCCTGGTATGTGGGCGACACGGTCAACATGTCCATCGGCCAGGGATTTATTACCGCTACGCCGCTGCAAATGGCGGTGGTAACGGCGGCAGTGGCCAATGGGGGCTGGCGGGTGCGCCCCTTGCTCTCGCACCAGGTGATCCCGGAAAGCCCTGTGCCGCTGCGCCAAAAGGTGCGCCAAAAGGTAGGTCTTTCCCCTGCCACCCTGGAGATCCTGCAGCAGGGGCTGCGAGATGTCGTGGTTTACGGCACTGGCGGCAACGCCAACCTGGGGCCAGGATTTCCCCCAACGGCTGGTAAAACCGGCACCGCAGAGGATCCGCCGCGGCGATCCCACGCTTGGTATGTTGGCTATGCTCCCTACGACCGGCCCGAATTGGTGGTCGTGGTCTTTCTGGAAAACAGCGGCGGTGGGGGTGGATCACGGGCCGCTCCCATCTTTCGAGAGGTGATGCGGGCCTACTTCCGACCCGAGTCGTGAGCCCTAGCTTTCTGTCGGATCCGAGCCAACTGGGTATATGCAGTCTCTTGTCTCCCAGAAAATTGCGTTAAGATCCCCTAAAACCCCTTGCCCAGCAGGCTTCTGCCCTAACTTAGCTGTAGAATATGTCAGTGATTTGGAGCTCAACTGCCACAATCCTGCCATTCGCGCCAGTGGCGCCTTGGCGCATTGCAGGGCAAGCCCCGCTCCCACACACTGAGAACACTCTGGGCCGTGGCCGCTCTGCAACGCCTGAGCGAATCCGCGATCCAGGGAACGCTCTAACTTTATTGCCTAACTCAAAAGGAGATCAGGATGAACAAGGCAGAACTTGTTGATGCCGTCGCTCATCGCGCCAATGTAACCAAAAAAGAAGCGGAGGCTGTCATTTCCGCCGCACTGGAGATCATTGTCGAGGAGGTCGCATCCCGCGATGAAAACGGTGAACCCAAGGGGAAGGTGACCCTGGTGGGCTTCGGCTCCTTTGAGGCTCGCAAGCGCAAAGAGCGGGAAGGTCGCAACCCGAAAACCAACCAAAAAATGGTGATCCCAGAGAGCATCGTCCCCACTTTTACGGCGGGCAAGTCATTCCGCGAAGCAGTAGCAGGGGGGAAATCTTAATTTCGCCGGGTTGGGACTCGGCTGCTGGGTAGGGCGTGGAGCAGCCTCGACATGGTGGCAATTGGGCTTGGGGAGCAGCAATCGCTGGCTGCTCTCCCCAGGAGATTCTGGATTTTTCGGCCAGCTTGAATCCGCTGGGCCCACCGGAATCGGTCTTGCAAGCTCTGACTCAGGCGCTGTCTGCAGCAGACCCGGTTGTAATCAGCCGCTACCCGGATCCCGACTATCGGGAGTTGCGCATCTGTTTAGCCAACCATTGGGCCGTCGATCCCGAGTGGATCTTTGTGGGCAATGGGGCAGCGGAGTTGCTCACCTGGGCAGCCCGGGATGCGCAAGGGCGGGAGGTATGGCTGCCCCAGCCTGCTTTTGGGGATTATGCGCGGGCTCTGCGGGCGGCAGGGGCGACCATCAAGCCGCTGCCTTTTTTCCCCGGCCAGGGATCCGCCGGTTTTACCCTTCTGCAGGAACCCCTTCCGGCGGCAGGCAAGGGAAGCCGGGTGCTCTGGCTGAACAACCCCCACAACCCGACGGGCCAGCTCATCCCGCAGCAAGACATCCTGCCTCTCCTGGCCCAGTTCGACCGGGTGGTGGTGGACGAGGCTTTTATGGACTTTTTGCCGGGGGAGCCCACCCTGAGCTCAAACTCCAGCTCGTCGGCAATGCCCCGCAGCCAAACCTTGATCCCCCACCTGGCGGCTCATCCCAACACCATCGTCATCCGTTCCCTCACCAAGTTTTTCACCCTGCCCGGCTTGCGCATTGGCTTTGCGGTGGGGCACCCGGATCACTGGCAGCGCTGGCGGCAGTGGCGGGATCCCTGGAGCGTCAACGGATTGGCGGGAGTGGCAGTGGCGGCAGCTTTGGCCGATGAGGACTTCCGCCGGCGCACCTTGGCCTGGCTACCCGTGGCCCGAGAGCATTTGCTCAGGGGTTTGCAAGCGCTGCCCGGCTGGGATCCCTGGCCTGGTCAAGCCAATTTTGTGTTGGTGCGCTGCCCTGGCTCTGCCACGCAAATTCAGCGGGCGCTGCTGCAGCGGCACCGGATTCTGGTGCGGGATTGCCTGAGTTTTCCCGAGCTGGGAGATCGCTACCTGCGCATTGGCCTGCGCACCCTGCCGGAGCAGGAGCAGTTGTTATCCGCCTGCCGGGAGATCCTGGAGAATAGCTAGGGATTTTTCTGCGGGAGAAATTCTCATGCCCGAAGCTACCGCCTTTTGGCCCGAATGCAACGCCCCTATCGTGCGGGGGGTGGCCCATTACAGCGATCTGGAGTTGCTGCGGGCCTTTCAACGGCAGCCGGAGGTGGCCCGCTACTTCATCGGCCTGTTTTGCCGCTACTGCCAGTGGGTGGACGGGATCCTTGCCGAGCATCTGCCGCCAGAGCAATGGGCTGCCTATCGAGAGCAGGTTTGGTTGCGGCTTTACCCGCGCCTGCAGCGCCTAGATGTCCACAGCCTTGTGGGAGAAGCGGCTGGCGAAGGGGATCCTGTGCTGCGACCCTGGCTGGCGGAGCAAACCCGTGAGCTGATCCAATCCTTGGATGGGATCCCCACCCACCCTCAAGCTTCTCACGGCCTCAACTCCACCAGAGGCGGGGCGAAGTCCTCTCTTTCACCGGCACTGGCCTGTTATTTGACTGCTGGTTTGGATACCTTGCCGGGGGATCTGCGCTTCATTCTGCTGCTGCGGGATCGGTTTGGCTGGTCACCGGTTCGCATTGCCGACCAACTCAAGGCTGACGGATATTACCTCGCCCCAGAAGACGTGGATGCCATCGTTGCCTCTGCCCGCCAGATCTTGCTTCAGAACCTACCGACAGATGTGCGTGCCCTCTATCTGGAGGCAAAGCCCTAGAAGACTGCCATAGCCCTGTGGCATGGTGGTTTATGGCAAGGTATGGGGCGCTGGCAATCCTTGTTCCCAAGGTGGGTTCTCCTGTTAGGCTGTTTCCGGCTGTAACAGTGGATCGGCATTGTTTGCTCTCCGACTTTACATCAAGTTGAGTGTGGGCTGTCTATGAGTCCTTCTCCGCTTCCCCCAGACCCTACCCAACCCCTGTCTCCGGCACAGCAGTCCCATTCACATCCAGTTCCTCAACTTGCTCTTCAGGAGGCGCTGAGCCATCTGCATTTGGATGTGCTGAAAGAACTGGAGCGATTCCGCCTCTGGCAGCGTTTGCAGCGCATGGACTCTGTCCCGCCCCCACGAGCAGGTCAGCTTGGGAATACCAGCTCTGTACAGCGCCCTTCACCTGTGCTCATTCAAGAGGTGGTGGAAGACTTGGAAGAGGAAGAGATGCCACGGGGATCCTTTTCGCCCCTCTGGGTCTTGCTGCTGTGGGTGCTTTCCTGCGCGGGGATTGGCTTTGGGGTGCGCTGGCTGATCTGGCCGGAAGAACTGTCCCTGCCCCAAAGCGCTGCCCACAGGGCGGAAGAAGGGATCCCTGCCCAGCTGGATTTGGCCCAGTTGCCCCTGATCCCACTGGAACCGGTGGAAGGGCAGGTGGGAGAGGAGTTCTATTCCGGTGGCTTGGATCCGGATCGGCTGGCGCTGGGCTTGACGGCCACCCCGGACTTGAAGGACGTACAGGTGGATCCTCTTCAAGGCGTTCCTAACCTGCTGGACAGCCTGCAGACCGACTTGGCCTTGGCTTCCAAGGAACCCTCTCCCCCCAGCTTGCAAACGGTGGAGCAGTTGGCAGCCAGCCTGGAGCGCCCGTCCCAACCTTCATCGCCTACCTCTGTGGGATCCCAGAACGTGGTGCCCCTAAGCGACAACAGCGTAGACTCTCTGGGGCCGAACCGCGGCGAGGGAACCTTCTTGGTGCTCACTACCTACTCGGGAGATGAGAGCTTGGCACGTGCTCGAGAAGTTTCTGATGGGGCCTTTGTCAAAGATGTGAATGGCCAGAAGTTTGTGCAGTTGGCAGCATTTAAGCAACTGGAGTATGCCCGCTATCATGCGGAAACCCTGAAAAATAAGGGCTTTAACGTTACAATTGCTGAGCAGTAACTTTGGCCATCCCGTCACTGCTGACCTGCGCCAAAACCCAATTCATCCTGGTTGGCAGCAAACTTTGTATTTCAGGGATCCCATCTTGGGAGAAGAGCTGGAGTCGATCCCATTGTAGTCATTTCAAGTTAGGTTAAGACGCTTCCCAACTGCTCAGCGGTGCCGCCCAAGCCTTCCACGCCGCTTCCGCGACCACCCCTAGGCAATGCGACGGAACAGTTTCATTCCTCATTACGGTCGTTTCATTCCAACTAGGACACTGCACTCACACCTAAAACAACACTAAAACAAACGTTAAATGCACAGGGCCAGAGGGCTTTTCAAGGACTCCGTCCCGCTGGCGCGATCAGCAGCCCAGGAGTCTCACCCTAACCTGAAATAACTGAAACGACTATAAAATGACTGCGGCCGGCTGAAGACCGGAAAGGGTCTTAAGTTGGTTCGGAATAACTGGCTATAGATCCCGAATCCAAGGGATCCAAGAGAGAGGTAGCCGCTGCCAGATCCCTTCACTTCCTTCTGGATCGAGCAGGCGCCAGGCCAGCAACCCGGTTGCCGAGAGGAAAACCAGGGCCAGCAACAACGCAAGGGCATTCTGTAGGCTTTTCAAAAAGGGCCAGAGGCGGGCTGTGCTCGGCCCCACCTGAGCAGCTCCAGACCGCTGCCGCGCCTGGGCGGGGGGGTTCCCGGAAGCTGGAGAGGAACTCAAGGGACGGGCAGGTGGAGCGAGGGTAGAGGACGTCAACTGGGCGGCAGGAATGGGTGGCCCTGGTAACCGATTCAAAGCCATAACCACAGCCTGAGGGCGCTGCTGCTGACGCATCCACCGGTTCAGCTCTGCCAGAGAGATGGCACAGAGGTTGTTGAGACCCAGACCCTGAATTCGCCCCACCAAAGGCCGGTCGTTGCTGACCAAAACCACCAGCGTTCCCGGCTGCTGCTGGGCCAGGGCATAGGCGCATTCGGCAATCGCTTCTTCCAAACGTACCCTCATGGACTGATCGCCGGCACCAGCACCACCCACCAGGGCACGGGCTTCTGAGACGGCAAACCCTAGACTGGGCCAGTGGCGCAAAAACTCGCGGGCTGTCGATTCTTCTTGGGGATCAATAGCCTGCCGGCTCAGGCGTTCTAGCTCGGCCATCACTGCCTGCGGCAGCACACACACCCCAAATCGAGCCCACTCTTGCCATAGAGCCAGACGACCGGCCAGGATCACCGGGCTATCGAAGACGAGGAGAGGCGGGATCTCGGCCATGGGATGCGCCAGCGTTGGACTTAACCTCAATTGTGCAGCTTCCCCGAAGACTTGGGTAGCAGGGATCCCTCTGCCAGGCAGACGCGGATGGCCAGTGGGTAGAGGCGGTGCTCCTGGGTCTGGATGCGCCGGTAAAGGGATTCCACAGTATCTTCGGGCAGAACCGGCACGGCTGCTTGGGCCACGATGGGGCCACTGTCCATTTCCAGGGTGACCCGATGAACGGTGCAGCCGGCGATTTTCACACCGCACTTCAGGGCTTGTTCAACGGCACGCAGGCCCTTGAAACTGGGCAGCAGGCTGGGATGCAGGTTCAAGACGCGATCCGGGTAGGCGGACAACAACACCTGGGTAACCAGGCGCATCCACCCGGCCATGATCACCCATTCCACGTGATGCTGCCAGAGCACCTGGACAATGGCGGCGTCCAGATCTTCGCGACGGGGGTAGTCTCGGTGGTCGAGCAAAACGCAAGGGATCCCTCGCTTTTGGGCCCGCTGCCGCACATAAGCTTTGGGATTGTTGGTGATGACCACAGCAATCTGGGCCTGCAGTTCCCCAGCCTCAATGGCTTGGGCAATAGCTTCGAAATTGCTGCCATTGCCGGAAGCCAGAATGCCAAGGATCCCCGGTTGAGAGGGCACTGGGATCCCGTCGGGATCCGGCCAGAGTAAGCTGGGTAGGTTCATGAGCGCTTGGTGGGAAAGTCTGCAGCCCCGCTATTTTAAACCCAAACAGATTCCCTTCTGGTTCTGGCCAGGTTGATCCAGAGAGGGATCCAAAAACTTGACCGTCGCCGGCTTTGACAGGCGCACCCGCGCCATCGAGCGCTGCACGGATCAAGCCCAAGAGGAGCTGCGGGAGATGCCTCAAGAAATGCGGAAAATGCAGCAGGAGATCCGCGATCTCTCAAGCTCCTCCAAAAATAGGCCAAGTCGATCAAGTCGATCCCAGCAGTTGAGGCCGGATCTTATGGACTCCGTCCCACTGTGGCGAGCGGCCACCTGATCTAGAGTGGGTCTAGAGTCGGAAAGCATGGGCAGTGGGTGTGAGAGCATGACTCTAGTCAATAATAAGCTCAACTATACTGAAAATAATGTATAATATGTTCAGTACGGATTACTACCAGTTGATCTTTCTGTTTA
>NZ_JBSSAC010000026.1:0-39705 GCF_054058315.1 Thermostichus sp. MS-CIW-40 | reverse complement strand
TCGGGCCTGTTTTGTTCTCTGGTAGAGCAGAGCAGGCTCAGGGCTACTGAAAGCCCGCTCCGTACCGCTTAGCGGTCGGAGCCGGGTAGTTTACATAAGTCAATCCGAATGTGCTCCGGGCGCAAAGCAAACAGGGCCGCTTCTCCCACGCATCGTTCCGCCAGGGATCCCTCGATCAAGTTGGTTTGGCCGATAAAACCGGCTACAAACCGGGTGGCAGGTCGCTCGTAGAGCTCTGCCGGGGATCCCACCTGTTCGATGCGCCCGCGATTGAACACGGCAATACGATCGCTCATGGTCAGGGCCTCTTCTTGGTCGTGGGTGACGTACAAAAAGGTGAGACCAAGGCGGTGTTGTAGGACCTTGAGTTCAAACTGCATCTGTTGGCGCAACTTCAAATCCAGCGCCCCCAAAGGTTCATCCAGCAAGAGCACCTGCGGTCGGCCAACCAAAGCCCGCGCCAAGGCCACCCGTTGCCGTTGCCCCCCTGAAAGTTGGCTGGGTTTACGGGATCCCAGATCGGGCAGTTGTACCAGCTCCAGCGCCTCTTGCACTCGCTTTTGGCGCTCCTTCGGCGGTATGCCGCGGATCATCAAGCTGTAGCCAACGTTCTCCGCCACCGTCATGTGGGGGAAGAGAGCATAGTCCTGAAACACCGTGTTCACAGGCCGTCGGTAGGGCGGCAGACCCAAAACATTCTGGCCGTTCAATTCGATCTGCCCCTCATCCGGACGCTCAAAGCCCGCGATCATCCGCAAACAGGTGGTTTTGCCCGAACCCGACGGCCCCAACAACGTAAAAAACTCCCCCTGCTGCACCTCCAAATCCACCCCGTCCACCGCTTGGATCCCGGAAAAGTTGCGGCTGACCCTCCGCAAACGAATGGCAGGCGGGGATCCCTCCTCTCTCCCGGCTTGGGCTTTGGCGGAGCTGACATCAGAGGCGAGGACAGATTCGGCAATCATAGCGACAGGGTCAGCCAATGAACCCATTATGAGGGATCTATTTACGAGGGTTGACAGGTCTCAGCAAGGCCGGAAAAGTCCCAGGCCAAGAGCAGAGATAGTGTGGCGCAATCGCCTGCGGTGAAAGCTCGCCGGAAACCCACCCGACCGGTCGCGAAAGCGGGCCGGAGGCCTTTCGCGAAAGCGGGCCGGAGACCTTGTTTCTGGATGGGATCCCTTGACCACTGGGGATCTGAACCCCATCTTGTTACAGAAATTTAGAATCGTTACAATAAGTTAGAATCTTTGCTCATCTTTGCATCGCAGGTTTTATCCTATGGCACCCTCTCAGCAGTTTCCCGTGCTACTCGCCTCAGCTTTGCGTCACGACAGCGTAACTCCGCGCTGGTCTCAAGTGGCGTGGACCGTTTTGCGGGTGGTGGCAGGGCTATTCATGATTCACAACGGCCTTGACAAGCTGGCAGATATCGAAGGGTTTGCGACGGCTTATGTAGAAGTGATCGGGTTGCCCTTCCCGATCTTCTTCGCTTATGTGGCTGCCTATACCGAGCTGATTGCAGCCCCCATGGTGGCGCTGGGTTTGTTGACCCGCGGGGCAGCGTTGGGTTTGTTCGCGACGATGGCAGTGGCCATGTTCCATCACATTAAGGTGGCCGGCTTCAGCGTTCCCTACTTGGAGCTATCCGCCATCTACGCAGCGATCTTCCTGGCCTTTGCGGTGAATGGGGGCGGCTGGTTCTCTGTGGATCAGCTCTTGGTGAATGCAATCGAGTCGTGGCTGAACCGCTCCAGCCGAGAAAAGTTGGAGAGCTTGCAGTCTTCGTTGCAGGCCACGGAACGGGTAATTGCGCTGGGCGAGGAAGAGGCCGAGGCCGCCAAGACCACCGGATCCTGAGCTTTGGTGGCCATTCCCGATAGCGGCGAGGCTGCTCCTCTCTCCCTCTGAGAGAGAGGTTAGCAGTGAGAGTCATCCTGCTAAATGCGGCTGGCGGCCCGCTCCATCAGGCGTTGGTGGGTGGAGCGCACAGGCTCTCCTGGCTTGGGTTGCCGCTGCACGTAGGTGCCATCAGGGCGCAACTCCCAGGCTTGCCGGTTGTCCGTCAGGCAGATGTCCAAGATCGCCTTGAGCTCCCGCTGCAACGCGGGATCCTCCACAGGGGTAACCACCTCAACCCGTCGATCCAGGTTGCGGGTCATGTAGTCGGCGCTGCCAATGAAGTATTCTTCCTGGCCGCCATTGTAGAAGTAGAAGATGCGGGAGTGCTCCAGGAAGCGCCCGATGATGCTGATCACGCGGATGCGTTCGCTTAGGCCTGGGATCCCGGGCTTGAGGCAGCACATGCCGCGCACAATGAGGTCGATCTCCACCCCGGCTTGGCTGGCCTCGTAGAGCAGCCGGATCATTTCCGGGTCGGTGAGAGAGTTGATCTTGACGATGATACGCCCCTGGCCCCCCGCTTGGGCATGGCGGATCTCGCGGCGGATCAGGGCTTCCATGCCTTGGCGTAGGGTTCTGGGGGCCACCAAGAGCTTGCGGAATTGCCGTTGCCGTGAGTAGCCCGTCAGTAGGTTGAACAATTCCGTAACATCGTTGCAGAGGGTCTCATCGCAAGTGAACAGCCCTAGATCGGTATAGATACGGGCGGTTTTGGGGTTGTAGTTGCCGGTACCGATGTGGACGTAGCGGCGCAGGGATCCCTCCTCTTCCCGCACCACCAAAGCCAGTTTGCAGTGGATTTTCAGCCCCGGCAGGCCATAGGCCACGTGGACCCCGGCTTTCTCCAGCTTTTTGGCCCAGAGGATGTTGTTTTCTTCGTCGAAACGGGCTTTGAGTTCCACCAGAGCGGCCACCTGCTTGCCGTTTTCGGCAGCCTGAATGAGGGATTTCACCACCGTTGAGTCGCCGGAAGTGCGGTAGAGGGTTTGCTTAATGGTGAGCACTTGGGGGTCGTTGGCGGCCTCCTCCAGAAACCGCTCCACGCTGGCGGCAAAAGAATCGTAGGGGTGATGCACCAACAGATCCCCTTCCCGGATGACGGCAAAGATATCCACCGGCTCATCGCTGACCGAGGCAGTGCGCAGGCGGGGCGGGGTGACCGGCCCCCAAGGGGGATCCTTCAAATCGGGCCGATTCAGGCTGAGAAACGCCATCACCCCCCCCATACTCAAGAGGCCATCCACTTCGTACACCGAGTCACTGTTGAGGCGCATCTCTTCGCTGAGCCGTTGTCGGATGGCTGCCGGAGTTTGGCTGTCAATCTCCATGCGCACCACTGAGCCGAAGCGGCGCTTGCGCAGCTCTTCTTGAATGGCAGCCAGCAGATCGTCGGCCTCGTCCTCTTGGATTTCCAGATCGGCATCCCGGGTGATGCGGAAGGGGTAGTACTCCAGCACCTGCATGCCGACAAACAGCGCTTCCAGATGGTGGGCAATCACCTGATCCAGCGGCACAAAGCTCACCCCATCCCGCAGCGGCACAAAGCGGGGCAAGGTGTTGGGCACCTTCACGCGAGCAAAATGCTCCTTGCCAGTCTCTGGATCCCGCACCACCACCGCCAAGCTGAGGCTGAGGTTGGAGATGTAGGGAAAAGGATGGCCTGGATCCACCGCCAAGGGGGTGAGCACTGGAAACAAACGCCTCTCAAAGTAGTCCCGCAGCTCCTGCCGTTCCGACTCGGCCAGCTCGGAAAAATCGCGGATGTGAATGCCCTGTTCCGCCAGCTTGGGCACCAGTTCCTGCCGGAAGCAAGTGTGCAATTTTCGAATCAGGGGGCGCAGGTGGCTCGAGATCTGCTGCAACTGCTGCTGCGGTGTAAGGCCATCCGGGGTTAGCACCAACACGCCCGTTTCCAACTGACGACGGATCACCGCCACCCGCACCATGAAAAATTCGTCCAGGTTGCTCTCAAAGATGGCCAGAAACTTCAGCCGCTCCAGCAGAGGTGTGCGCTCATCCAGGGCCTCGTGCAAAACCCGGGCATTGAATTCAATCCAGCTCAGCTCCCGGTTGAAATACTGCTCCGGCAGAGCATAGCCCTCTTGGATGGGTGTAGTCCGGATCCCTGGTTGTCCGGCATCAGGGGGGCAGCCCGTCGTGTCGGGGTTGCAGGGTGGCCAGGAAGGGTCAGTTTCCTTGGGACGCGGAGTCATGACGACAGAGGGCTGGGTTATCTCAAACACGTCAACAACAGCTGGAGCCGACCCAATCCTATCCTGCGGGGTTCTGCTTAGGCGAAGGAGAAGTGCCCAAGACGGGCTTGGGCGGACGTTCAGGCAACAATCCTTGAGAGCGCGTCAGAAGAATGACCTGTAGCAGGATCCCGATCAACAAAATGCGCAAAGGGCCAGCCCGGGTGGCCCACTGGGGCGGCAAACGGTTGGTGAGCCACTCGCTGCCCGACCACACCCCCCAAATTACCAGCGCTCCCAGCAAGGCGCCGCGATTGTTGCCACTGCCCCCCGCGATCAGCATTACCCAAACGATAAAGGTGGCAAACTCCGGTTGAAAGGCTTCTGGGCTGATGAAATTGACAAAATGGGCGTAGAGGGCCCCCGCCAACCCCATGAGCATGGATCCCAGCACAAACGCTTGCAGGCGAAACTGGAGCACATCTTTGCCGGCAGCCAGGGTTGCCGGTTCATCCTCGCGAATGGCCCGCAGCACCCGCCCCCAGGGGGAGCGATAGGCCCGCTCCGCAGCCCAATAGACCACCGCCAAAATGACCAGCACCAAGCCCAAGTAGAGAAGGGTATCCTGACCTGGGATCCAGCCGCGAAAGGGTCGCGGAATGCGGGTAATTCCCCGTACGCCATTGGTCAGCCAGCCCTCATTTCTCAGGATTTGGCTGATGATCTCAGCAATGCCGATGGTGGCGATGGCCAAGTAGTCGGAACGCAGCTTCAGGGTAATCAACCCGATCAAAAAGGCAATCGCCCCGGCGACAGCCACAGCTATGGCAAAACCCACCCAAAAGGGCAGATTGAAGCCGCCCAAATGCTCGGCGCTTGGGGGTGTGGTGACAATGGCGCTGGCATAGGCTCCCACGGCAAAAAAAGCCCCCACCCCGATGTTGAACATGCCGGCGTAGCCCCACTGGATATTGAGGCCCAGCACCAGCACGCCGTAGATCCCCACCAAAATCAAAAAGAAAATGCCGTAGCTCAACATCAGACATCCCCCCCACCCGGGGATCCCAGTAATCCTGTGGGTCGGAAGATCAGCAGCAATACCAATATGGCGAAGGCCACCCCGGTTTTATAGGCCGGGTTGATCACCAAGGTCGAGAATTCTTCCGCCAGGCCGATCACCACTCCTCCGGCAATGGCCCCGTAAGGGCGACCGATGCCGCCGAGAATGGCCGCTGCAAAAATGGGCAACAATAGCCGCCAGCCCATGGTGGGGTGCAGCCGGGTATCCATACCCAGGAACACACCTGCTGCACAGGCCAAAGCTGCGCCGATGGCCCAAGTCCAGAGGACGATCCGCTCTGTATCAATGCCGGTAATCTTGGCCAGCTCAAAATTGTCGGCCATGGCCCGCATCGCTTTGCCCACCCGCGTGCGTTGTAAGAAGAGATGCAGGGCCACCACCAACAGGGCTGTTCCCACCAGGATCACTGCCCAATCGGGCTTGATGCGCAGCTCTCCAAGCCGCCACGGCAACTGGATCCCGCTGCGGTACACCTGGTTGTTGGGCCCCCAGATGATCTGCACCAGGCTGCGCAGAATCAGAGCGGTGCCAAAAGAAGAAATGAGCAAGATCACCGGGGCCTCCCGGCGCAGGCGGCGATAGATGAGCTGGTCGATCCCAACTGCACAAAGTACCGTGGCCAAAGCTGCCGGGAGCAGGCTGACCCCAATTGGCCAACCCAACCCAACAAATGTCAGGCCGAAGTAGGCCCCCAGGGTCATCAGATCCCCGTGGGCAAAGTTGGCAAAGCGCAAAATGCCAAAGGTCAGCGACACCCCAATTGCTCCCAGAGCGTAGATGCTGCCCAAGACAAGGCCGTAAATGAAAAGTTGCAACAGTTGGGTCACGCTTGCCCCCGAAAACCCCTTGCCCTGATGATGCCACGGGTTTGCCGAGAGCGGGATCCCGTCCGGCACAGCGGAAGGATACGGCTGATCGCGCCAGCGGGACGGAGTCCTAAGAAAGCTAGGGTAGGGGAGAAAGCCCCCAAGGAAGATCCATGCAGTCCAGGTCTTTGTCTGTCCTCCGTTTCCTGGCCGTTTTGGCCCTGCTGAGCGCGGGCTGTGGCGGGCCGGAGTGGGATCCCGATGCGCCTTCCGAGCCCATCTCCACCCCCCAGTTGATCTACGAAGACATCACCCTCACCCAAGCCAGGCCCGACGGCGGCATTCTTTGGCGCTTACAGGCTCGCCTGGCCGAATATGAGTCCCCCCCAGAAAATGGTGCCGCTCCTGTGCAGTTGGGATCCGCCCATTTGCAGGCCGTTGAGGGAGAATTTTTCGACGAAGACAACCGCGCCATCCGCACCCGCGCCGAGCGAGGATCCGCGTACCCCGGCGAACGACGGCTGGAATTGACGGGTCAAGTCGAGGTGGAATCGGAGCGAGACAACCTGCGTCTGGAGGCCCAGCGGGTGGAATGGCTGCCGGAACAGCGCCTCCTCCAAGCTGAGGGCCAGGTGAAAGTGGAGCTGTTGGAGGGCCAGGGATCCCTGTGGGGGGATCGGCTGCTCGTTGATTTTGGCCAAGCCCAGATGCAGCTGGAGAACTGGGATCCCACTCAGCCGGTGCGGGCAGAGTACCGGGATCCGGATCTGGAGCTGGCTGCCAGCCGTTTTCTGTGGCAATTTGGCGTCGGGGAAGTGCAGGCAGTAGGGTCTGTAGAGGTTTACGCTCCCTTACAAGCTTTGCGCCTCAGCGGTGGTCAGTTGCGTGCTCCCCTGCCCTTTGCCGAGCTGCGCTTGCTGGACAATGTGAAGGCCAAAGCCGAGCAGACAGGGCAAGAGCTGGAAGCCCAAGAGATTCGCTGGCGCATCGGCTCCACCCAGCTGCAGGCCCAGGGCAACGTGCGCTACCGCCAGCCCGGCCAGGCTTTGACTGTCAGAGGCAACCAAGGGATCCTGGATTGGCAGGCCAACACTGCTCGGATCCAAGGCAACAGCCAAACCCAGCTCACTTTGCCCTAAGGGGGGCTGGGGGGAAGCAGAAAGCTGGCCGAGAGCATGGCAGGATAGGGATACCTTTAAGGAAAAGTATCGGGTGAGTTGTGGTGAGCTTTGAGGACTCCGTCCGAGTGGCGCAAACAGGACATTCCCCCGCAAGGGCCGGCGCTGCTGCCGTAGAACGCCCCAACATCCTGCTGATCGTGCTGGATACCCAGCGGGCAGATCGTCTCTCCTGCTACTGGTCGGAAGCGGAGCGTGCCCGCCAACTGCCCACCAGCCCCAACCTGGATCGGCTGGCTGCCGAATCCACCCTCTTCGAGCGGGCCATCGCCCCTGCCCAATGGACCATCCCCTCCCACGCTTCCCTCTTTACGGGGGAATATCCCAGCACCCACCAGACTGTCCAAGCAGATCTGGAGCTGAGCCCCGCCCTGCCCACCCTGGCAGAGCTGTTGCAGCTGAGCGGCTATACCACTGTGGGCTTTTGCAACAACCCTCTGGTGGGGATCCTGAAAAACGGCTTGCGGCGCGGCTTTGAAACCTTTTACAACTACGGTGGCGCTCTGCCCACCCGCCCCCCCGAAGGCACCCCCTTGCCCGCCCCCTTGAACCGCTGGCTGGCCGCCTACACCCAATTTTGGCGGCGGCTCTCCTATCCGGTGCAAAACGCCTTTGCCCGCTCCGACGCCCTCTTCCAGCTGGCGCTGCACCCCTGGTTTGCCTCCCTCTGGACCCGCCTGCTCAACTTCAAAGGCAACACCGCCGCCTCGATTGCCGACCTCAACCGCTACCTGCAGCAGATGGCCCGCCGCCGGTCGGATCCTAGAGCACGGCCCTTCTTTTGCTTTGTCAACCTGATGGAGCCCCATCTGCCCTACTGGCCGCCGGAGCCCTTTGTGCAGAAATACGCCCCCTATTTCAAAAGCAACCGCGAGGCCCGCGACTTTTTGCGCCAATACAACGCCCAGCCCTACCGCTGGATGGCGCCCCTGCCGCAGCCCCTTTCTCCACTGCAAGCGCAGGTGCTGCGGGATATCTACGATGCTGAGGTGGCCTACCAAGATCACCTACTGGGATCCGTCTTCGACACCCTGCGCCACACCGGCCTGGAGCAGAACACGCTGGTGGCCATCGTCGCCGATCACGGCGAAGGCCTGGGAGAACACGACTTCGTCGGCCACGCCTTTGTGGTCTACGAAGAGCTGATCCGCGTGCCCCTCATCCTGCGCTATCCCGGCCACTTCCCGGCAGGAAAACGCATTGCCACCCCCGTTTCCACCCGCCGCCTCTTCCATACCCTCCTGGAAGCTGCCGGCTTTAGCCCCAACCTTTCCCCCAACGGTGCCCCCTGTGTCAGCCTCAAGCTCCGCCGCGAGGTCGCCCGCCTCAGCTTGGCCCGCACCTTGGCAGGGGAAGATCCCGAGCAGGGAACAGTGCTCAGCGAAGCCTTCCCGCCCCACCTCCTCATTCGGGCTATGGAAAGCCGTAACGACAGCCTGCTGCGGGCGCGTGCCTGTTACGACATCCGCCGTGCCCTCTATGAGGGGATGACCAAGCTCATCCAAACGGGGGATCGCCCCAGCCTCTACAACCTGGAGCAGGATCCGGCGGAGCTGCGGGATCTGCTTTGGGTCGGCAACGGGGATCCCGTCTCCTCTCTCCCTGATGCTGATCCGCAACGCTGTCACGACGGGTCGGCGGGGGAAGCCGGCTGGGGATCCCTTTCCCCCCAGGCTTGGCTGGCTCGCCTACAGCAGGGGCTGAAAGCCTGGGTGAGCTGGGCAGAGTCCCGGCGGCCTAGCACGGCTCCTCGCAAGGTGAATGTGGAGAGCGATGCCGACTTGGTGCGGCAGATGCAGGAGCTGGGCTACTTGGAGTAGGCAGGGATCCCGCTATTCCAGCCCTCCTTCCTCCTCCCTGTGATCCCGCACATAGCCGTTTAGATCGTAGTCATCCATGTCATCCATCTCCTCCGGATCCGCCGTTGGCCAATCCTCATTTTGCCCGCCGATAATCACGCGGCTGAGGCCGATGTATTCCAGGCTGAGGGTGCGCAGGGCGTTGATCAACACATCCAGCGCCATCGCATCGGCGGTGCCCAGATCAAACCAGCAGCGGGCCCAGTTGTCCTTCTCTTCCAGGGATCCCATGTTGTGCATCAGGGAAGGCAAGGGATCCGATTCGTTGGGATACTCCAGATAGCTCAGATCCGCCTCTGCCTCTTGGGCCACCAGGCGCTCGGCGTTAAATCCCCCCAGTTTGCCCAGCACGTACCATGACTCCAGCACCTCGTTGAGGTACTCCAGCTCAGCTTCGACCGGCGGCTCGGCAAACTCAAACCAGATCCACAGATTTCCCGGATCGCACTCGCGAAACTCCACTTGCATGGACAGTTCCTGATACATTCACGCTGGACTCTCCTGAACATGGTTCAGGAAAGAAGCGATCGCATCCTGCCTATCTCTGAGCAGGAAGGCGGTATCCCGCAAAGCCCTGAGGAATACCCCCCGAGCGCTTTCCCCCTTCACTTCCCGGCAACCGTTGCGGTGGACTCAAGGATCAGGGGGAAACTTGGTCTACTATATCCCTCTCAATGACTTTTGCCAAACCGCCTAAAGCTCAGTAAATTCAGCAAAGTTCAGGGTTTTGGGGGTTAGAGGCATGCTCTGCTGCGGCCTAGCCTTTGATCATAGTCCGGCTCTGCTCGCCCGTTGGTCTGGGAATCCGTCCGTCAACACATCTTGCGGGCAGGGTGACTGCACAGAGCCGTGGGATCCCTCCTGCCTATGCCGAAGGACTCCATCCAAGTAGCGCGAACGGCGGTTATGAGGGACGCAGCGCAAGCGATCGCAGGGAAGCCAGTGGCAACCAGAGGGCTCTAAAGCATCCTATACTGTTGCGGCTGTCCTAATCACGCTGTCCGAATCACGAGGAATCTGCCGCTTATGTCTGAGCTTCTCCCTTTGCCTTCCCTCCAAGACCGGGTGGCTGTGGTCACCGGAGCCAGCCGGGGCATTGGCCGGGCGATTGCCCTGCACCTGGGGGCCATTGGAGCAAAAGTGGCGATCAACTACGCCCGCTCCGCTGCCGAAGCCGAGTCCCTGGTGGAGGAGATCGCGGCCCTGGGGGGAGAAGGGATCCCTGTGGCCGCCGATGTGTCTTGCCCAGAGGCGGTGGAGAGCCTGTTTGCCCAGGTGATGGAGCGGTGGGGTCGGGTGGATGTGCTGGTGAACAATGCCGGCATGGCCCGCGACACCCTGCTGCTGCGCATGAAGCCAGAAGATTGGCAGGCGGTGCTGGATCTCAACCTGACGGGGGTCTTTCTCTGCCTAAAGGCAGCCGCCAAGATCATGGTGAAGCAGCGCCAGGGGCGCATCATCAACATCACCTCGGTGGTGGGCTTGGTGGGCAATGCCGGCCAGGCCAACTACAGCGCCGCCAAAGCAGGGGTGGTGGGCCTCACCAAGACAGCAGCTCGCGAGCTGGCCAGCCGCAACATCACCGTCAACGCCGTGGCACCGGGGTTCATCACCACCCAAATGACCGAAAAACTGGATCCCGGCCCGATTTTGGCGCAGATCCCCCTGGGGCGACTGGGATCCCCGGCAGAAGTGGCGGGGCTGGTGCGTTTTTTGGCGGCAGATCCGGCGGCGGCCTACATCACGGGACAGGTTTTTGCCATCGATGGTGGCATGGTGATGAGTTGAGCCTTCTACCACGCCAGGGCTAGGCCATCGGCACGGGGTTCGGAAGCCGCAATGAAGTGATCCCCATCCCGCAAGAGGATCTGTCCCCGGCCAAAAAGACCACAATCCTCTTCTGCGTCCACCACCTGCACTGCATGGCCGCGGGCGGAGAGTTCGCGCACCACCTGGGGCGGCACCGTGCTCTCCAGCGCCACCTGCGGGATCCCCTGATCCCACAGCACTCGCCAGCGGGGCGCATCCAGGGCCGCTTGGGGGTTTAGGCCGTAATCCACCAAGTTCACCACCACCTGCACATGGCCTTGGGGCTGCATCGTCCCTCCCATCACACCAAAAGGGCCGAGAGGGATCCCTTCTCTGGATAGAAAAGCGGGGATGATCGTGTGGTAGGGGCGCTTGCGGGGGCCCACCTGGTTGGGATGGCCGGGCTCCAGGGTGAAACCCGTGCCGCGGTTGTGGAGAGCAATGCCCGTGCCCGGAACCAGCAGACCACTGCCGAAGCCATCGAAATTCGACTGAATCAAAGACACCATCAACTCACCATCAGCTGCAGCCAGGTAAACCGTTCCCCCCTCCGGCAGCCCTGGCTGGGCCAGGGGGATCGCCTCTCTCCCGATCAACTGCCGCCGCCGCTGTGCATAAGCCTTATCCAGCATCTGGGCAGGACTGACCCGCACATACTCCGGATCCGCCACCTGTCGGCTCACATCGGCAAAGGCCAGCTTCATTGCCTCAATCTGCAGGTGATAGCGCTCGCCGGCATCGTAGGAGATCCGACCCAGCTCAAAACCCTCCAAAAGGTTGAGCGCCATCAAAGCGGCAATGCCCTGCCCGTTGGGGGGGATCTCCCAGACGGTGTAGCCGCGGTAATCCGTATGGATGGGTTCCACCCAATCGGCCTGGTGCTGGGCCAAGTCGGCGGGGGACAGGAAGCCGCCCGTGGCCTCCGAGAAAGCCAGCAACTTCTCCGCCAGCTCCCCCCGGTAAAAACTCTCCCCACCGCTACGGGCAATCTCTTCTAGGGTTTGAGCATGCAGGGGGCTGCTCCAGCGCTCTCCAGCCCGTGGGGCACGCCCTTGGGGAAAGAAAACGGCCTTGAAGGCGTCGTGGCGGGGATCTGGCAGGGGCAAATAGATGGACTCCGCCGCCTGCCACAGTTGGGCCACCCGGGGAGAGACCGGAAATCCCTCTTGCGCCAGACGAAGGGCAGGCACAAACAGACGCTCGAACGGCAGCTTTCCCCAGCGCCGGTGCAAGGTTTGCCAAGCGGAAACTGCCCCCGGCACCGTCACCGCTAACCAATCGTAGGGGGGGATCCGCCCATGGTCCCGGTACCGCTCCGGCGTCAGGGCGGCTGGGCTGCGACCGGAAGCATTCAACCCGTACAGCTGACCCTCTTCCCCCCCCTCCCACACCAGAGCAAAGGCATCGCCGCCAATGCCATTGGAGGTTGGCTCCACCACCGTCAAAGCCACCGCCATTGCCACGGCTGCATCCACAGCATTGCCGCCCGCCCAGAACATCTCCATGCCCGCCATTGCCGCCAAAGGTTGGCTGGTGGCCACGGATCCCTGTCTGCCCATCACCACCCGTCGCCGCGAAGCAAACGGATAGCGATCCAGGGCCTGCCGCAAAAAAGTGGGTGCTGGCATATCGCTACGCGACGCTCTCGCGAATGGGCTGGGCTCCCTACACAGGCAGGTTATCGCTACGCGACGCTCTCGCGAACAGGAGTGCGGCCAACTCCGCAAAGCTGTCCACCACCACATCTGCCCCGGCGTGGCGCAGTTCCTCGGCGGTGAAAGCCGTGGTGAGGCCCACCGCAAAACAGCCAGCCCCCTTAGCGGCGCGGATCCCATGGGTAGAATCTTCAATCACCCAACACAACGCCGGATCCAACCCCACAGCGGCAGCCGTTTTCAGGTAAGGCTCTGGGTCGGGCTTGGCCCGCTGAATGTCTTCGGCGGTAATCACCGCGTCAAACCAGCGGTGCAGGTCGAAGCGCTGGAAAATCTGCGCTTGATCCCGGCGGATGGCCGAAGTGGTGACGGCCAGGGCAGAAAAGCGCTGGCGGCTGGCCGCCAAAAACTCCAGCACCCCCGGCACCAGGGGTACCTCTGCCAGCAGCTCGCCAAAAGCCTTGGCCTTTTCCTCGATCAAGCGCTGCACCAGCAGGGGCCGTTCTGCAGGTGGGGTGTCCGTCTGGTGTTGGACAAGGTACTCGAACATGTCGCGGTCGGTGCGCCCCTTGAACTGCAGGGAGATGGGGGCCAAATCCAGGGATAGGTGGCAGCGTTGCAGGGCAATGGCCCCGGCGCGGGCATGGATTGGTTCCGAATCCACAATCACCCCGTCCATATCGAAGAGCAAGCCGGCAGTCACGTCAGCCTTCCCCTGTTGTAGGCACAGCACTTTGGATTGCATAGACATTATCGCTACGCGACGCTTTCGCGAATGGGCAAGCACGGGACAGGGATCCTCTTAACAACCCTACTGCCCCGTCTCCATCCCCCACCCGCAGAAGCGGCTGGTGATCTGCCAGATGGGATCCAACACATCGGTCAGGGCGTGGTCGCTCTCCACCGCCACCAGTTGGGCCCAGGGGCGACGGGCCACATAGTCTCGACTGGCTTGAATGGGGATGGTGTCGTCTTGGATCCCGTGCACAATTAGGGTGGGCACAGGCCGTCGTAACCCCCCATCCGGGTAGCGCTGGGCATCGGCGACAAAGCCGTACTCCAAAGGGAGAGGGCGGCCTTCTCCGTAGTGAAACACCATGAGCTGTCCGGTTCGCTGCCAAGTCTCCACCGCCTCTGCCCCCAGCCGCGGCAGCCAATGGCCTAAAAAGCCAAAAGCCGGCGCCAAAAGCACCAAGCGCTGCACGCAAGGTTGTCGTTCGGCAACCCAAGCAGCCACCAGGCCCCCCAAGCTAGAGCCGATGAGGGTGACAGGGGGGTAGTTCATCTCGGCAAGCTGGCTGGAAACCTGCTGGATCTGGCGGGTCAAGGTGAGCTGGGCAAAATTGTCCTGGTTCAGATCAGGCACCTGAACAGGGATCCCCACCTGCTGCAGCCGCTGCCGAAAGAAAGTTGCCTTGGCCGACTGCGGCCCAGAGCCGAATCCATGCAGGTAAATCGCCAACACGGAAAGGGATCCCTATGGCCCTGTGGCTGCCGAGAGCCAGCCCGCCCCCAACACCACGCTGATGGAGAGGAAAAGGGTCGCTACCGTCCAGGTGATGCGGTTGAGGTTTTGCTCAGCACTCTTGGAGCTGGAGAACAGCTGGGCCTGCCCGCCAATGCCCGCCAACCCATCCCCCTTAGGGCTGTGCAGCAGCACCAAGATCACCAGCAAGATGGCCGAAGCCGACCAGAGAAACTCGAAAAACGCTTCCATCGCAGCGGATCCCTGTAGGGCAAGTTGCTAAGGCCATTATCGCTTGGAACCGCATCTTAGCGCACCCTGTCTCGGCATCGCTCCCATTTCAAACTCAACTCGTTCAAACTCAACTCGGCAGGCCCAGACCCATCTACTTGCTTCTCAGGTGGAACGGGTGCTGCTCCTTCTGGGGGTGTTGCTTTGCCTCAAAAAACGACCCCAAACGGGGCCGCTCGGTCTTTTCCGAATCTCTATGGAGATCTCCAGTGGATCCCCAGCTCACCTAGAACAAGGGTGAAAAGCATCCACCTCAGTAGCTTACGCCCCGGTAGGTCAGGGGCTGATGAGGGTGAGGCATCGCTTTCTTGCTGGTGTGGTGCACACAGAAGGTTTGACCGCGATACTGAGCTTGCAACTCCTCATCACTGAGCTGAGTATGCGCAGGAACGTAGTCAAAGGTGTTGCCACGGAAAGAGAGTTTCATATATCGCCTCCATCAACGAAGGGTTGAGTTTGTTGTCGTTGGGCCCTACGCCACGGAAAGAGTGGCGCGATTCAGTTGAGGCGCGTTCCTTCGGGAAGACCCCTACTTCCGTCTCTGCACAGCTCCAGGCCACTGGTGAGCCAACTGCAGAGATGAACGATTTATCCTATGTCTGTATCATAACTTACGGTTTTGCAGGTTTTTTGGGGGATTTATAGAAATTTAATCCGGCCATACCCGCAAAAGGGATCCCTTGCCGTCGGCTCTTCCGCGGCTTCTCGGGCCTGACTGGGCAATCACCTATGCACTTTTCGGAATAGATTGCCGCAACCGGTTCCGGGCCCAGGGCACCAATCCCGTATTCGGCCAGTCTCCGCAAAATTCTGATTTCTTCTATTTCACCGCCTGCGCAAGTGCCTGCAGCCCTGCTCGCAGACGTTCCTCGATGTCGGCCTCTAGCTGTAGTGTTCCGGCAGCGTCCAACTGAATTTGAGAACTCAGGATATAAACCCCTCTCAGGATGTGGGTTGCCCCCATCACCGCCAGCACAGGTTTCATTGCAAAGTCGATGGCCAGCAGATGGGCCAGGGTTCCCCCGGTGGCAATGGGGAGAATCACTTTACCGGTAAAGGCGTCTTGATCCAGCAAATCCAGCAGTGCCTTCAACACACCTGGATAGGAGGCTTTGTAAACGGGAGCAGAGATGACGATCCCGGTAGCTTGGGCCACCTTTTGCTGAATTGCCTTGAGTTGAGGGCTATCGAACTTGGCCAGTGCCAGATCCTCTGGGGGCAAATCCCGCACCGAAACAAACTGAGTGGTCAATCCCAGATCGGACAGGATCCCGGCAGCGTGATGTAAAACGGCTTCTGAGCGAGAAGGAGTGCTGGGACTACCGGAGAGCAAGAGGATGCTGGACATAGGCCGCAGACAGAATACTGTCTCAGTTGTACCAGGGATCCCACGTGAAAGATGATTAACCCACTCTCGCCCTGCCCCAGCATGCACGATAGCTTTGTCTCTCGACGTCATTCCCTGCTGGTCAAATTGCGGGCAAAATATGCCCCCCCCAACTCCCCACCTACTCAAGGGGTCGGGAACGTGATAGGTTAGATTCAGCAAGGGTTTCAGCTTGCTAAACTTGAGATTGATTTACGCGGGCGTAGTTCAGTGGTAGAACGCTAGCTTCCCAAGCTGGATGTCGTGAGTTCGAGTCTCATCGCCCGCTTTCCCCAACCAACCGGCAAAACCCGCTTTCCGCAAGCATTCCCGGGCTTGGCCTAGTCCGGGAAATCAATGAGCTCAAGGTAAAAAGGGGTAGTTCGGGGTCAGTAAGATCTCCTTGGCCAGTGCCCAGTTAGGCAATGAAGCATGCAACTTTACGAGTACGACTTCTATGCCTGGACGCAAAAGCAAGCCGCACTGCTGAAATCGGGGCAGTGGGATCAACTGGATATCGCCAACTTGGTGGAGGAAATCGAGGCTTTGGGCAGGCAAGAACGCCGGGAATTGCTGCACCGGCTGGGGATCCTGGTAGGGCATTTGCTGAAGTGGCAATTGCAACCCCACCTGCGAGGCAAAAGTTGGCGGGCAACGATTACTGAACAACGCCGCCAGATCCAGCGATTGCTCAAAGACAGTCCCAGCCTCAAGCCCGATCTTTCGGCAGCCCTGCAAGAGGCTCACCAGGACGGGATCCTGTTGGTGGTGAGAGAAACGCCATTGTCTGAAGCAGATCTGCCTGCCCAGTGTCCCTACACATTTGAGCAGGTGATGGATCCCGACTTTTATCCTGGCAAGGAAGATCCCCAGTGATCTGCTCAGCCCCCGGAACCAGAACCAGGGAGGGAGGGATCCCGACCCCGGTGGGTCTCCATCTGGCTGTCCACTACCCGTCGCAGCACTCCGTTGACGAAAGCGGCGGCCTCAGGATCCCCGTATTTTTTGGCCAATTCTACAGCTTCGTTGATGGCAACCTTCACGGGGCTGCTGGCCAGTATTTCCATCTCCACCACCGCCAGGCGCAGGATATCTCGTTCGATCCGACCAACCCGCTGCAATTGCCAACCCACCAAAGCCTTTTGCAAACGAGCATCAATCGCCTCCTTGTGGGTTCGCAGGGCAGTTAACAGTTGCAAAGCGTAGGCGCGCACTTCTTGGGATTGGGCAATGTACAACAGTTCCGGCATGGACAGGGCAACGCCCACCCGGTTGACTGCTCTTTGGGACAACTGGACAACCTCATCCAAGATGTGGCGGACGCTGTGCAGCCGCTGTTCCAGGTGTTCTAAGGCTTGGCCGGCGTTGCCGAGGGCCACTTGCACCTGCTGGATTAGCTCCAGCAATTCCCCCCGTAAGGCATTGGGGTCAGGAACGTCCGCCTCCTTCAGAGTGATTTCCAGGCGCTGCAGGTGTCGTTGGGCCTGCTGAAGGCGGAGGGTGACGGAGCGGGATCCACCCTCTTCCTTGGGATCCGAATCGGCCAACAATAGAGGATCGCTCTCGTGCAACAAACGGTCGCTGCGCTGGATTTCCGCCGCCGCTGTGGAGAGGGTTTCATGGGTCTCTTCACTCAGGGCGCGGATGGCTGCCAGCAGCAAGTCCTCCAGTTGTTTTTCGCTCAGTTTGGCCGCCGTGGCTGGCAGTTGATTGACCCCCAGCAGGGCCAGTTCGCGGGCAATACGCCGAGGTTGCATTGCAGAATATCCATAGCTTCTGAAAGACTGCCCCATTGCCGCAAGGCGGCGCGCAAGCGCTATCGGGCTTAGCCATGCTAGCAGGTTGCCAATCCATGAAGAACGAGAGACTCACCCGGTCAACCGGCCCTAAAACTGCGACTTAACACCCGAAACACCAAAGATGAACTCTGCTCTGTGCCAAAGCGAGATTGGCTGGATACCGAGAGGGTGAGCCGTCGTTTGCTGCGGGTGATGCCCACATACAGCAGCCGCAGCCGCTCCGCTGCCAAGTCCAAAAAGGCTTGCTTGGTGGCAGAGTCGGCCTGCAGATCCCAACAGCTTTTGGGGCTGAGCTGCCGCAACTGGGCCAGGGCCTCCGCTTTCATATCCACATCTTCCAAAAACCTCAGCCCCAGGGGCCGCTCCTCGTACTGGGTGGGAAACTCGTAGGCCGACACCTGGGGGATGAACACCTGATCCCATTCCAGCCCCTTGGCCCGATGCAGAGTCGTGACAGTGATGCTGCCCGGCTCGGGGTCGAAGGCGAAGATCTCCGAAGGCAAGTTGTTGAGGCGGTGATCCAGAATCACTTGAAATTCTTGGGCGATCTCCTGCCAATCGGTTTCGGGCAGGGATCCCAGCACCTGCTCCAGCTGATCGATTACATAGCGACCCACAAACAGCTCTTCCGGCTTGCGGTAGAGGCTTTGAACGATCACATTCAGCACCTCCGGCCAAGGGGAGCGCCCGGCCCGGAGCCAACCGGCAAGGGTGCGCAGCAGCCTGCCCAAGTTCTGCCAAGGCGGGCCATCGGGCAGAGCGGGAGCCTCACCAAAGTTGGGAAATAGCAGCCGCTCCGGCAGAGAGGCGCGGATCCAGCTCAACATCGGTCCCAGTTCAGCACGTGGGATCCCCGCCCAATCCGCCAAGCAATCCACAGCAGCAGCCAAGCGAGTGGGGGCAGTGGGCTGGGCAAACCAGTCGATGATTCCCTTGAGTTGCAGCAACACCCGCCGCTGACTGGGACTGCCCCGCAACAGATCGATCACCCGCTCCGCTCCCATTTCCTGGAGATAGCTGAGGGCTTTGCCCCCCAGCTCGTTGGTGGTGACCAGAATGGCCACCGTTTGGCCGGGAAAAGCTTGGGCGGCTGCAATGGCCTGCCGCGCCACCTGTTGCAGCTCCTCTTCCGGGGATCCGACAACCCGCAGAAAGTCCACACCACCCTCGCTGGCCGGGGGGTTTTGGCCACCGGAGGTAGCCAGTTGAATGAGTTGGAGGGCCAGAGCGGTGCGCAAAGCCGGGATGGGGTGCTGCTGATTCACCCACTCCACCAGACGGTTGGCCAAAGCGATGATCTGGGGGGCGCTGCGGCTGGATTCATCCAAGAGCACCACCTGAGGACTGGCCTGGCAAAAGGCGCGAAACAGCCGCGGCTCGGCGCTGGTAAAGGTGCCCATGATGCTCTGGTTGGGATCCCCCACCCGCACCAGGTTGCCGGTGCGTTGGCTGAGCAGCCGCAGCAGCTCTTCCTGCAGGGGGGAACTGTCTTGGGCCTCATCCTCGAACAGGTAGTCGTACCAGTTCTGCACCTGCTCCCGCAGCTCTGGACTGCCCTCGATCAAATCCACTGCTTGCCAGCCCAGGTCGTCGTAGTCTAACTTGCCCAGGCGACGCAATTCCGCTTGATAACCGGCGTAGATGGGAGCAGCCCAGCCCAGATAGCCCTCGCTGGGGATCACTTCTGGCCCCAGGCGCAGATTCTTGGCCCTGCTGATGACCACCTGCACCATCTGCTGGAAACTGCGCCGGAACTGGGCTCGGTTTTGGGCGATCTTTTGCGGGTTGTTGTCGCCGGGGATCAGCGGCTCCCAAAGCTGAGTATGGCGGACGAGCCAAGCGCGGCACAGGCGGCTGAGCAACCGCTCCTGTTCGTATCCCTCCAAAATAGACAGCTCCTCCCAACGGCCGGGGGCCTCCCGCAACACCCGCAACGACAAAGAATGCAGGGTAAAGGCCTGGGTAAAGCGAGCCGGATACCCCGCCCGTTGCAAACGTTGATTGATGCGGCTGATCAAGTTGCCCCGCGCCGAACGCATGTAGGTGAACACCCCGATGCGCTCCGGTGGGATCCCCCGATTGAGAATTAAATCGGCGATCAACAGCTCCAGAATAAAGGTCTTGCCGCTCCCCGGAACGGCGGCGATCCCCAGCGGCCCCGATTGGTAGGCCAACGCCTGTTGCTGCGCCGGACGCAGGGTGACCTCAGGAAAGGGAGAAGAAGCCAGACCCAGCATGGGATCCCTGCCTAGCTGAGGATGAAGGTCTCGATGGCCGCCGCCACCCCGTCTTCTGTTACAGAAGGGGCGATCCAGTCGGCATGGGGCAAGAGAGCTGGCGAGGCATTTCCCATCGCCACCCCGATCCCCGCATACCGCAGCATCTCAATGTCGTTGTCGCCATCGCCAATGGCCATCACCTGCTCCGCCGACAACCCCAGCATTTCCTCGGCCAAAAAACGAACGGCATTGCCCTTGTTCACCGCCGGATGGGTAGCCTCGAGAAAAATCGGCTCTGAACGGGTGAGGTAGAGCTGCTCAGGGGAATACCGCCGCCGCAGGGATCCCTGCAATTCCTGCAGGAACTCGGTATCCTCAGAAACAGCCAGGATCTTGGTGGGGCTTCGTCCGTATTGGGCGGAAGAGAACATCTGGAACGGCACCTGAGAGCGCTCAGCATAGGCCTGACTGAGAGGGCTCAGCTCCCGTAAGTAGAGCTGGTCATCGATGTAGAGGTGAACCCCCACCGGCTGATCCTGCAACGCTTGCAACAACTCCTCGGCCAGCGGCCAGTCCAGGCTCCAGTGCTTTAGGGTCTTTTGGCTATCGGGATCCCGAATTAAAGCCCCCTGGTAGCTGCATAGGGGCATATCGGCCCCAATCGCGTAGTGGAACCGCTCGGCAGAACGATGCATGCGACCCGTAGCGATGGCTACTCGCACCCCTGCTGCTTTGGCCTTCTGAATGGCCTCCCGAACCGGCTCTGAAACCTGGTTGGAAGGCCCGGCAATCGTGCCATCGATATCCACCACCAACAGCCGAATCTGGGCACGGGGTGGAGAAGATGCCCGCTCTCTTTCCTCGGCTTGGACGTTAGCCTGAGTTTGCATTGCTGTTGTTTGCCCTCCTCCTGGCAACCTCCCAGACCGTAGCATGGCTCTGCCTCGATTGGTTGACGGTCATTGGCCGGCTCAGTACACAAAGAATCAACACAGAAGAATTGAACAAGTGAGATGGCCGGGTGGGGGATCGGTTTCCGCCCCTATTCCCGCCAACGAGAAAGCGTAGAATTAAGAAAGACTAGCCCCGTGATGGACGAAAACATTGTGATCATGCTGAAACGAATCGGTCGCGTCTGCCGGCCTCTGCTGGCTATTGCCCTGGCCTTGACCTTGGCCCTGGCTCCCATAGGCGCTGTTTGGGCACGCAGTGGCGGTCGCATTGGCGGCGGATCTTTCCGGTCTCCGACGTTCTCTGCCCCCCGCTCGATTGGCCCGCACTACTCAGCTCCTGTCTACCCCAGCTATGGAGGCGGCTTCGGTTTTCCGCTGCTGGTGCCCTTTTTCTGGGGAGGGGGTGGCGGCCTGCTGACACTGCTGCTCTTGATTGGGGCAGGTAGCTTTTTGGTGCAGACACTGCGCTCGGGGATCAGATCCGAAGAAGGGGACGATAGCATTGGGGTTCGCGATCCCCAGGTAACCGTTGCGCAGGTGAAAGTGGGCCTGCTGGCCAGCGCCCGGCAACTGCAGAAAGACATGAACGCCCTGGCTCTGGAGGCGGATACTCAGTCGCCAGAAGGGCTGAGCCAACTGTTGCAAGAGGTCACCCTTGGCTTGATGCGCTACAGCGACTACTGGGCCTATGGCCATGCCCAAGCGGAGAAGCTGCCCCTCTCCCGCGCCGAATCCCTGTTCTATCAAGCCTCTTTACAAGAACGGAGCAAGTTCAGCGTCGAAAGCCTCAGCAACCGCAACAACCAGATCCAACAAGTCTCCCAAGCGGCGCTGCAGCGATCTGCTGCTGGGATCCCAGATGTTGGCGAGTACCTGCTGGTAACTCTACTGGTTGCGTATCGTGGTAACTTGGGTACACTACCTGTAGTTAACTCCATGGCGGATCTGCGGCAGTGCCTGTTGCAGCTGGCTTCGATTCCGGCAGATCGGATTGTGGCCATCGAAGTGCTGTGGACGCCGCAGTTGGAGGGAGACACCCTGTCGGCAGAGGCGCTGTTGACCGAGTACCCGGAAATGCGGCTCCTTTGAGAGCCTTTGGGCGATAGACGGCAACTGTTGGCTGAGTGTCTCAACTCCTCGGGATCCCCGCCGCTCAGGCTAGGGAGGTTGTATGTCCGGGTTAGATGCTTCAGCGGGCAGAGGCCGTCGTTCCCCTTGGGCATGGTCTGGCCAAGTCAAGCAGGCAGATTCTCTGTTGGATGAGCTGTTCGAGGATTTGGAGAACAGCTTGGAAGAGGGACTGTCAGAAGCCGGCGAATATCCTTACCTCGGCACACGGCCCCCACTGCCTTCCCGGCGCTTCTCTGCTGCCGGAGGATTACTGCTGGGTATGGCTTTGGCCGCTACCTTGGTGGCAGGGCTGGCTTTTTGGATGACCCTGCGCCCGCGGGCGGTGGTTTTTTCGCAGGCCACTCGGGATCCCTTGGCTGAGGCACCCAATTCTTCCCATTCCGATGCTCACCAGGAGCCCTTGCTTCCCACTGCTGCTGATGTGGATGAAAACCCCAAAGCTCCACCTGAGGATTCTGCAAAGGCTGTCTTGGTCGAACCGGCAAAACCGCCGACTGTTGCCGCTCCTCTTGCTTCAAGAGGGGCTGGTCTTCCCTCTCCCCCCAGGGTACCTGCGCCTCCGGTGCCAGCGCGGATCCCACCCCAGCCTGTGCCGCAGATGAAGCTGGTGGGATTGATCCACGATCCAGGTGCCCCCAAGGCTCTGATTTTGATCGACAACGTAGTACGTCAGGTGGCTGTTGGCCATGCGGTGAAAGCAGAGTGGCGGGTTACCTCCATCAGCCCCTACGGTGTGAGGGTGAGCAATGGCGCTCAAAGCGTTACCTTGCAGTTGGGGCTGTCGCAGCGGATCTGAATCACCTGGATAGGGATCCCTGCTGGGTTGAGCAGCGCCTGGAGGGTGGGAGATTGGATTGAAGGAGAAGGGGCAGATGAAATTCGCCAAGCTGGGGCGAATGAGCCGCTGCAGAGTGGGAGTGGGCTTAGTTCTGGGATACCTCTGTCTCGGGCTGTTGGCTTGTCGCAGTACACCCCCCCTCTCAGAATCCCCCTCTGGGATCCCGGCGGCCTATGCTAGCCGCCCGCAACTGCAAGGGAAGGCAGTGGTGGAGATGGAGGTGCAAACTGCTGAGGGGGTAGGCAAGGTGATCTTGGCGATCCACGGGGAAGCGGCACCCCTGACCGGCGGCCAGTTCGTGGATTTGGTTCAGCGGGGCTTTTACAATGGCCTCACCTTCCATCGGGTGGAAAAGGATCCGCAGCCTTTTGTGGTGCAGGGTGGGGATCCCCGTGGTGACGGCACAGGGGGTGCAACAGAGCCGGGGAGCAACCGCCTGCGCACCATCCCCCTAGAAATTCGGTTGCGTGGGGAACCCTACCCCCGATACAACACTTTGATCAAGGATCCCGCTGCTCTGAGTAAGTTGCTCTTGCCCCATCGTTTGGGGGCGGTGGCCATGGCCCGTTCTAGCCCACTTGACTCAGCCTCTTCCCAGTTTTACATCACCCTCTCTGCTCTGCCGATTTTGGACGGGCGCTATGCCGTGTTCGGCTACGTCACCGAGGGGATGGAGTGGGTGGAGCGCATCCAGGTGGGAGATGTGATCCGCTCGGCGCGGGTGTTGGAAGGAGCGGACTTGCTTAGGGTGCCGGGATCCTAACCGGAAAGAGCAGATCAGATGGAGGATCCCGGCAGTTTATGATGGGCAGCAACTCTGCTGCTGGTTTGGTTGTTGTGGCTCTGGCTTTTGCCTTGAGGAAGGGCAAGTTTTGCCCTCGTCCCCTCCGCCAACACCTGGGCACCCTTTCATGCAAGAAGACGCTTTTTCCCCCCTTGAGCCCCTAGACGAGCTGCCACCTCACTCACCGCCGGAGGTGGATGTGGAGCTGATGCTGCAGCAGTTGCAGGATCCGGATCCCTATTTGCGGATGCAGGCGGCCCGCGCCTTCTGTGAGATCGAAGAACCCCGCGCCGTTAAACCCCTGCTGGCCCTAGTCCGGGATCCCTGCCCGTTGGTGCGGGTGGGAGCAGCCTATGCCCTAGGTCGGAATCCGGATCCCGCTGAGGTGGAGGTGCTGATCGAGGGCTTGCGCTGGGATTGGAACGGCTATGTGCGCAAAGGCTTGGTGTGGGCGTTGGGCAATGCCAAGGATCCGCGGGCGTACCCGGTGTTGCTGGAAGTGTTGGCCGGGGATATCGCGGCAGTGCGATTGTGGGCTGCCAGTGCCCTCGGACAATTGGCTCAGGCGCAGGCGTTGCCCGGCCCGGCATTGGATGAGGTGGTCGCAGCTCTCTGCCGGGGTTTGGCTCAAGATCCAATCGCGGCGGTACGCGGCAACTGTGCCTGGAGCTTAGGGATCCTGGGGCAACAGGTGAAACTGGCTCTCGAGGATCCCGCCGTTTACGCAATGCTAACAAGGCAGTTGCTGACCAGCGCCCGCCACGATCCCGATTGGGGGGTTCGGGATGACGCGCGGCTTGCCCTACAAAAGCTGGCAGATCCCGATTTGCTGGAGCAACTGGATAACCTCAGCTGATCGTTATAGTCATTTTTAAACTAGATTGAGACACTCCCCAAGCATTCCACGCTGCTGCCCCTACTCCCAGCCTCGCTGCCAGAGGGAGAGGGGAGCTAGACGAAAATGTTTCATTCCCGTTTAACGAACCAGATCGAGTGTCACCGAACCAGATCGAGGAGCCAAGCAAAGTAGAAGCGGCTGCGAATGGTTTGTCGCTGCTGCACTTTCCAGCCCCATTCGGTTAATTGGCTCACCAAGATCGCCTCTCGGTGTTGATAGGCGCGGGTGGTTTTGCTGGGGCCGGGGAAGAACTCTCCCACTTTCTTCAGCAGCGTCAGCCAGGGGGTTTTGGGAGCGAAACTGAAGATCAGGCGGGACTGGGCCAGGCAGGTCAGGTGTTTTAACATGCGGAGGGCCTCGGCTTCGGGGTAGTGGATCATCACATCGAGGCAGATGACGACATCGTATTCCCCTGTCAATTCCTCCAGATCCGAGACCCAAAATTGGGGGTTGTCTGTGGATCCCAACTCCATTTGCTGGCGGCGGCGTGCTTCGTTCACCATTTGTTCCGAGATGTCGCTGGCGAACACCTGCGCCCCTCTGGTGGCCAAGGGCAAACTGAGGCTGCCCACCCCGCATCCGGCATCACAAATGCGTAAACCCGAGGGATCCCCCAACCACTGCAACACCGTCTCTACCGTGCGGGCATGGCCAAGGCGGATGTCTTTTTGGACGAAATTGACTTCTTCTTCGCCATAGATGCGCCGCCAGCGCTCGAAGCCAACGGAGTTGAAATAATCGCGGACAATGGTTTTCTCTTGCATAGAACTTCCAGCTAGGGATCCGGCGAGAGAAAAAGATGAACGCTCTGCTTTTCTTCGCCAACGCGCATCCCATTCTACCCCGAGGCCCCGTAACCCTCTGCATCGTTGCCCTAGGATTGTATTAGAATTAACTCGCATGCCTTGGATGTTGCACCATGACCGAAGCTGAGATTGCCCAAGCGTTGCAGGCTCGGTTGGCTGCCCCGGTCAGAATTGCGGTCAAACGCCGCCAAGGTCATCTACATGTTCTCCTGAATCGGCCCCCCCTGGCTCGAGTGGACTACCCCCATCTCACGGAGCGGGTGCGGGTGGAGCTCAGGGCGTTGGGCTTGCCCGGCTTAGAGCAGGTCACGGTGTACGGGCGTGAGTCGGGACATTCTGAATACGAGTGGGAGCAAACGGCCCCCTTGTTGAACCCGCTGCTGGCCTCAGAAGAAACCACAGTTCTGTTGGAAAAAAAAGGCGATCGCCTACTGCAGGATCTGACAGTTGTTGCCCCGGATTCGGTCAACTCAAAGCCTGAACCTGCGCCGGAGAATCCTGTCGGGAAAACCGACATAGGCAGCAGGTCCCGCATCTCCTGGGTGTGGCTGGGGGGAGCTGTACTGATTGTTGGAATTGGGGTGATTCTTTTGCTGGTTGCCCTTCTCTGAAAGAGCTGGTTAAAGGTTCTTGTTCTTGTCTTGGGAAAAGCCTCAGCTAGAAATCGCAGGAGCCCCGCACTGTACCCGTAGGGTCAGTGTCGGGAGGAATGCGGAAGTTATGATAGAACCATGACCCAAGTCCTGACCGTATCCTGCAAGCTCAAGGCGTCCCCGTCGCAAGCCGCCAAATTGGACGCGACTTTGGAGGCTTTTGGCCAAGCCTTGAACTGGGTCAACCAAAACACACCCGAGAAAGTCGCCAACGCCGTTAAGCTCCAGTCTCTGTGCTACCGCGAAATCCGCGCCCGGTTCGGCTTGTCCAGTAACTTGGCTCAGCAGGTCTGCAGACGGCTGGCCGGCGCCCGTAAAGTTGCCCGACAGAAAAACCGCCCCGTCAAAGCGTTCAAGGGTGGCTTCGCTACCTACGACGCTCGTATCTTTTCGTTCCGCGAGAAAGACTGGACGGTGTCGCTGACCACGGTGGAGGGTCGGGAGCGCTTTGAGCTGGCGATTGGCCGCTACCAGAGAGAACGGCTGGCGGGCTCCAATCCCAAATCTGCCACTCTGGTCAAGCGCAAAGACGGTTCCTACTCCATTCAAATCTGTGTGGAAACGGAGCCATCCCCACCGCAACGCACGGGTAGAGTGCTGGGGGTGGACTTGGGAAGGACGGATATTGCTCATACGTCAGAAGGGGATAACTGGAATGGACAGCAGTTGAACCGAATCCGAGACCACTACTCCAAGCTGAGGGCGGTACTTCAACGCAAAGCCAGTAAGGGCACCCGCAGTTCGCGGCGCAGATGCCGTCAACTGTTGCAACGGCTGTCTGGCAAGGAGAGGCGCTTTCAGGCGTGGGTCAATCATCGCATCTCCAAAGCTATTGTCTCTAGGGCAAAAGCTACCAACAGCGCTATCGCCCTGGAAGACCTGACAGGGATCCGGGAAAGGGTTAATCAACAGCCGCGCAGCAAAGCCGAGCGACGAAGGGCCAACAGTTGGGCGTTCTACCAACTACGCCAGTTTCTGGAATACAAGGCGAGGGTTGCAGGGGTTTCTCTGGTTCTTGTGCCGCCTGCTTACACGTCGCAGACCTGTCACAAGTGTTTACACATCCACCCTGAGCAGGGCAAGTCCTACCGCAGTGGCAAGTCGTTCAAGTGTGGGCACTGTGGATGGGAAGGGGATGCGGATTTGAATGGTGCGAATGTGATTGCGCTTTTGGGGGCTGTCGTAAACCAGCCTAGAGGTTCGGGCCTGTTTTGTTCTCTGGTAGAGCAGAGCAGGCTCAGGGCTACTGAAAGCCCGCTCCGTACCGCTTTAGCGGTCGGAGTCGGGTAGTTTACGGAGCGTTGCCGAGAGTCGCCGATGGACTTTGAGAACGCCGGGATCCGGTCAAGTTTGCCTTTCGCAGGGCATCCTGCAGCATCCGCTCCACCAACTCGGTGAATGTCCACCCCAGAGCTGCCGCCGCATCGGGACAGAGGGAAGTGGGGGTCATGCCGGGCAGTGTATTCACCTCCAACACCCAAGGATTTTCCTCGGGATCCACCCGCAGATCCACCCGCGCCAAGCCTTCGCACCCCAACGCCTGGTAGGCCTTCAGACCTGCAGCCTCACAGCGGGCCAACCCTGCCGGGCTGAGGGAACAGGGGATCAAATGCCGCGAGCCACCGGGTGCGTACTTGGCTTCGTAGTCGTAGAAGTCGCCTTGGGCGGGGATGATCTCAATGGCCGGAAGAACTTGGCCGGACAAGATCGAGAGGGTGATCTCCTTTCCGGGAACATAGCGCTCCAGAAAAATCCGCGACGAGACTGAGCGGGCCAACTCCAGCCCCTGAGCAAATGACCTCTCATCCCGGACAATGCTGATGCCCACCGTCGAGCCGTTGTTGCTGGGCTTAATCACCAGTGGGGATCCCAACTCTGCCGCACAGTCAGCCCAAGTGAGGGGGCTTTGGTCATCCCAAACCTGCCAATCGGGGGTAGGGATCCCCGCGGCGCGAAAGATCTGCTTGGAGACCAGCTTATCCATGGCCAGAGCACTGGCCAGCGGCCCGGATCCCTGGTAGGGCAGGCCCAGCCAGTCCAGCATTCCCTGTACCACCCCATCCTCGCCACCAGGGCCATGCAAGGCAATCCAAACGAAGTCGCAGCCGGCTTGCCGTTCCTGCCAAAGGCGCAGAGGCAGATCCTCATCTGGGTCGATTACCTTGACCCGATGGCCCAGGTCCTCCAAAGCCCGTTTGCAGGCTTTACCCGTTACCCAAGAGACTTGACGTTCTGCCGAACGCCCCCCCGCCAAGACAACAATGTTCATGGCCTAACCCCAAAGCACTCCCCACCCTCAACAACCGGCACCAAGATACCAGCATACCTTCACCCTACCCTACGAAGGGGGCCGTCGGCGGCGCAAGAACTCGGGAATATCTAAGCCTCCAGACATCGGCGGCTCAGGCTCCGGAGGCTGTCGAGGCGGCAGCCCAGAGCCCGTGGGAGTGGGCTTAGGAACCCCTGACTTGTTGGAGGCAGAAACTTTGGTTGCAGCAGGGATGGTGGCTGGACGGGCTTTCTCTTGGAAACCGGTGGCGATGACCGTGATGCGCACTTCCCCCTGCATGCGCTCGTCTTGGACGGTGCCGAAGATGATGTTGGCCTCGGGATCCACTGCCTCGGCGATGATCTCGGCAGCCACCGTGACCTCATGCAAGGACAAATCCGGCCCACCGGTAATGTTGAAGAGGACACCTTTAGCCCCTTCGATGGAGGTTTCCAAAAGCGGCGAAGATACAGCGGTAATGGCGGCTTCGCGGGCGCGGGACTTGCCGGATCCCATGCCAATTCCCATCAAGGCAGAGCCGGCATCGGCCATCACGCTGCGCACATCGGCAAAATCCACATTGATCATGCCGGGAATGAGAATGATATCCGAGATGCCCTGCACCCCCTGCCGCAGCACATCATCAGCAACGCGAAAAGCCTCTTGGACAGGGGTTTGCTCGGAGATCACCGAAAGCAACTTGTCATTGGGAATTACAATCAGGGTATCAACTGCCTCCCGCAGCGCTTGGATCCCTTCCTCGGCCTGCTTGCTGCGGCGTTTGCCCTCAAAGGAAAAAGGCCGTGTCACCACTCCCACCGTCAGGGCACCACTGGCTTTGGCAATTTGGGCGATGACGGGTGCTCCACCCGTGCCCGTGCCTCCCCCCATGCCGGCGGCAATGAAGACCAGATCTGCCCCTTTGATGGCTGCCGATATTTCTTCGCTGGATTCCTCTGCAGCTTTCTGGCCAATGGCCGGGTTACCACCTGCACCCAAGCCTCGAGTCAGCTTCTGCCCAATTTGCAAGCGGTTCACTGCCGAGGACTGGGCAAGGGCCTGCGCATCGGTATTGACGCTCCAAAACTCGACGCCCACGAGGTTACTGGCCGCCATCCGACTGACCGCGTTGCCACCCCCACCCCCCACGCCTACTACCTTAATCTTTGCGTTTGCGGTCTTGCTCGGCATGAAGTCCTCTGGACAATCCGCCGCTCTGGTCTGAGATCCGTTCCTCTCATACTCGGCATGAGAGCCTTCTCCCCTGTGGCGCTCATTCCAATGGGAAGGCGCAGACTGGGGTGAACCCAACCCTTGCCCAGGATTGGGAGGATGGATGTCTGACCAATTGGATGGCATGTCAGCTCTCACAATAACTTAAATTCTGGCAAATATCGAATATGCTAGCTGATTTAATATAGAGCAACTCCCTCCAGATGCCAACGCTGCCGACGTTTGTGAATCTTCCCGCTGAATACGGCCCTCCTAAAGACGCCTGTCGGCAGAATCTCAGGTAGCCTTTCTTGCCTAGAGGCATTTCTCTCTGAACTTGTCTCGAAGCTTTTGTGTGTAAGAATAGGTGTTCTCGAATACTTAGACCCTTGCAGGGGAAGAAGGGTCCAAAGGGAGGTTTCGGTACAAGAGTCTGGCCCTAGTTAAGGCCCAGTTAAGGCGAAGAGTCCCCTATCCAGCCAAAGGCTGATAGAGCGCCACTTTGTAGAACTGAGGCTTTGGCATCCTGTAGAGATTCAGGGATCCGGACTTGCATTCAGACCAGCTCTAGGTGGATCTCCGCTTTTAGCCGTTGGGGGAGGGAAATTTTGAATACATCTCCCTGATTCATTTCGTGGGCATCTTCCATGCTGGCCAGGGCTTCCACCACTTCTTCGGAGTTGGCGGTTAGCACCACAACGGGGCGCTCGCAGGCAATGGGGAAATCGTGCCACGTGCCGAGGTGCAGCAGCAGCCCATGCCCGGCAGGGAATCGCAGGGCTTGTACTTTGTCGAGATCGGGAGCTGCTTTGGGATGGTTGGGAGGAGCCATCACCATGATGAACGGCTCTTGCCCCAGGCCGACAAACAACTGGGTCATACGCATGTGGCGCTCCAGCCAGAGCACAGGTGGATATCCGGGCAGGATCTTAGCCGTACGGATAACGGCTCTGCCGGTGTATTGAAAGTCGATGTTCTGTCCTTCCAGGACACGCCCCTGATAAAAGGGGATCCCCAGCCCAGGATTGGCCACATCGTCCCCTATAAGTTGGCCGAAGGGTTGCACATTTTCTGGGGTGGCATCCACAATCGGCACCCGGACAACGGTGGTGGCAGTTGCAGTCGTGCTCATGGTTTGCATCCTCGCTCTTGATTGGACTGGGGTCAATTGGATTGGAGTCAGGCTTTCTATCTTAATTAATTGTCTTATTGAGATTAATTGTCTTATTGAGAGCAATAGGTAAAGAAACGGTTTTCCCGGTAACGGTCTATACATCTTTGATTCTTATTTAATTCTTAACTTTTAATTCTTAACTTTGTTCTTCTCGAGGGCTTTGCGGGTTAAACCACCGCTCGATGATGTGGCGAATTTGCCGGGCGGCAGTGCCATCGCCAAAGGGGTTTTGGGCTTGGGCCATGCGGGCATAGGCTTGTGGGTCTGTGAGCAATTCTCGGGCTGCCTTCAGGATCTTTTCGGGGTGTGTGCCTACCAGGCGGGCGGTGCCGGCAGCAATCGCTTCAGGACGTTCGGTGGTCTGCCGCAGCACCAGCACCGGTTTGCCCAGGGCAGGGGCCTCTTCTTGAATGCCGCCGGAGTCGCTGAGGATGAGGGTACAGCGCTGCATGGCGCTCACCCAGAGGGGATAGTCCAGAGGCTCGGTGAGAAAAGCCCGCTCATGGGATCCCAACAGGGCTTGCAGGGGATCCCGCACCAAGGGGTTGGGATGGAGGGGCAAAAGAAGGGCGGTATCGGGAAACTCGGCCAAGATCTGCAGCAGAGCCTTGCCGATGGCGGTTAGGGGATCCCCCCAATTTTCCCGTCGGTGCACGGTAACCAACAGGACACGGTAGCGCTGCCAGTCCAGCCCGGGAATGGGGCAGGGGATCCCTTGGGAGGCCACCTGCAGTAGGGCGTCGATGACGGTGTTGCCGGTGCAATGGATGGATCCCACCACGTGGCTTCGCTTCAGGTTGTCAACGGCTTGGGGGGTAGGGGCAAAGTGCAGGCTGGCCAACTGGGAGATCAGGCGGCGATTGGCCTCTTCGGGGAAAGGATTGTAGAGATCATCGGTGCGCAGTCCGGCTTCCACATGCCCAACCGGGATCCGGTGGTAAAAAGCTGCCAAGGCGGCAGCGAAGGCGGTGGTGGTATCTCCCTGCACCAAAACCAGTTGAGGATGTTGCTCTTGAAAGTAGAGTTCTAGGCCCCGCAAGGTGGCTTCGGTGATGTCCGTCAAGCTTTGGCGGGGGCGCATGATCGCCAGATCCCGATCCGCTTGCAGACCGAATAGCCGCATCACCTGATCCACCATTTCCCGATGTTGTCCGGTCAAGATCAGCTCGGTGCGCAGATGGGGACTGGCACGCAGAGCTTGGATCACCGGGGCCAGCTTAATGGCTTCGGGCCGTGTGCCCAAGATCACGGCAACGAGGGGAAGAGAGGCCATAAGCTCAAGGACATCGGCACCTGTAGGAGATGGGAAGCGCAGCTCATTGAAGCAAGGCCACCAACAAACCACTAACAAAAACCACTAACAAAACAGAGGTGGCGAAGGGCGTGGGTTGCTCAAGGTCGCAAGCCACCGAGATGTAGACTCTGCTGAGTCAGGCTGAGGGCAATGTCGAGACGAGAGGAACCACAAGGGGGCTATTGCTGCTCACCCCGATCTTACCCCTCCAGCTGCCCCACCAATTTTTCACCGGATGAGCTGGAGAAAAAGGGTTGACGGGATCCCAATCCTGCAACTAGCCTAAAGGGGGCTGAAGAGATCCTCTTCTGGCTGTCCGGGTTGTTTCGGTTAACCTTTTTGGAGGAAAACGTTCAACAGCATGGACGCTTCCGGTAGTTGTAGCGCCAGCCACCAGTGGATGGTCTTCGAGGAGCACGTTCTTGAAGATTGGGCTCTTACTGGTGTCTTCCTTTTCCCCGCTGACAGCTTCTGTCGTCGCTTGAGAGGATCCCGTTTCGCCAACGCGAAGGGGTGGGAGAGTTTTCCCGGCTAGCTTTTGACTTGGGTGGCTCTCTCAGTCGGCGACGAACAGATGAGCTGAGCAGAGCCTTACCTGAGCAATGGGTTTGTGCAGCCCTGTTCAGAAAAGGGGAGATCAGGAGTAATTCCGAGGGGATTCCCCTTGACTTTCCCGTTGTGGGTTTTGGGGTTTCCGCAGGCCTGGGGATCCCTTGGAGTCCCTTTTATCGGCTTGGGCGCTTGCGATCCAAGCTGGGCTTGGAGGCCTGGCGCTAGACCTACGGCTTGCTGCGCGGCCATCCAAGGGTTTCAGGGCTTCCCTGTGAGCCTCGGAGCACCGGTTGGCTGTTGACCTCCTGGTTCTCTTCATCCCGGCTGACCCCAACGTTCGGAGGTTTATCATGCGGTACAACATTCTTCGCGATCTCCTAACCCCTGCTTCCTTGGAAGCCGCCAAGCGAGAGGCCAACCGCGCTCCCATTGCCGAGCTGGTGCAGCAGTTGATGGAGATTTCACCTCGGCAGCGGGTTTTGGCTTTCCGCTTGCTGGAAAAAGACAAAGCCATTGCAGTGTTTGAGTATCTGCGGCCCGAAGAGCAGGCCGATCTCATTCGCAGCATGGAAAGCCCAGAAGTGATCCGGCTGGTAGAAGCCTTACCTCCGGATGAGCGGGTGCGTCTGTTTGAGGAGTTGCCGGCCAAAGTAACCAAGCGCCTCATTGCCAACCTCAGCCCAGAAGCTCGGGAAGCAGTGAATATCTTGCTGGGTTATCCAGAGCGCAGTGCCGGTCGGCTGATGAACCTGCGCTACTTGTCGGTACGGGATACCCTCACCGTCGGGGCTGCTCTGGCCAGCGTGCGGGACTCTCAACTGGGAGACGATGAGCTGGATGTGATTTTTGTGGTGGACGATCAGCGGTTCTACAAAGGTTTGGTTCGCACCGTGCGCCTCGTGAAAGCAGATCCGGATTTGCCCATTCGGGAGCTGATTGAGGGATCGGATATTTTTGCTCGGGTTACCGACCGGGATCTCCAGGCAGCCCGTTTGCTCAAAGATTCCGGCTTGCCGGCCATTCCGGTGGTGGATACGGAAGGGCGCTTGGTGGGAGATATCACCTTTGAAGATGTCATCAACTTGGTGGAAGAAGAAGCCACCGACGCCGCTCTGGCCCAAGCAGGGGTGGGCAACTTGCTCAGCCGAGACAAGGTTTGGAGCGAGCGCCTGGTTAAAGGCTCCCGTTGGTATGCCGTCCGCCTGCGCATCACGTTTTTAATCATCACCTTGATTGGCGGCATGGTGGTGGGGGGAGTGATCCAAACCTTTGAGGAAGTGTTGGAGGCGGTGACGGCAGCGGCTATTTTCATCCCCTTGGTCATGGATATGGGCGGTAATGTCGGCACCCAATCTACGACCATCTTTGCCCGTGGCTTGGCTTGGGGCCACATCAACGTGCGGCAGTTTCTCCCCTATTTGCTGCGGGAAGCCAGCATCGGCGCCATTATTGGCGGGATCCTAGGAGTTGCGGCTGGGGTGATTGCCTACTTCTGGCAGGGGGCACCGAATGGGATCCCACAATTGGGTCTAGCGGTGGGCTTGGCTCTGGCCATTGTCCTCACTTTGGGGGCTATCTTGGGCGCCATTTTGCCCTGGGTGATGTTAAAGCTGGGCTTTGACCACGCTCCGGGAGCGGATCCTTTTATCACCACCATTAAAGACTTCACCGGCCTCTGGGTGTATTTCACCCTGGTGGCTTGGCTAGTCGGGGTTGAAGTGGAGCTCTAGGGCTGCGCCGGCGCTGGATCCAGGGGGCACCTCACCGGCAAAGCGCGTTCCAGGAACGAATAATCCAGCCCTTCTTGAGAAATCAGCCTTTCAGAGTCTCGCCACAAGGCCATCGCGACGGCAGCGCAGAGCACTTTTACGAGGTGTCCTTTGACCAACGAAGGGTTACAGCAAACATTTAGGAGGTGTGCCATGACCTTGAAAGTTCTATCTCCCTTGGCTGCTGCTCAATTTCGGTCACGGCTGCAGCAGTATGCCTATCGGGTGGGCATAACCTGTGCTTTAGAAACAGGTGGTAAGCTGGCCCCAGAATCCGCCTTTGCTCAACTGGAAGCCCTCTGGCAAACCTTGCAACAGGAAGCCACTGCCCTTGGGATCCCAGATGAGGATGGCTAAACTTTATCCTTTCACGAGAACCGGAGCATGACCTGGATTGACTTCACCTTGCGCCTAGCGGTTGCCTTTATCTTGGGATCCGTGATCGGGCTGGAGCGACAGTGGCGGCAGCGCATGGCCGGCTTGCGCACCAATACCCTGGTGGCCACGGGTGCAGCTTTGTTTGTCATGCTCTCGGTTCTCACCCCTGATGAAAGCAGCCCGACCCGTATTGCGGCCCAAGTGGTATCGGGGATTGGCTTTTTGGCCGGTGGCGTGATTCTTAAGGAAGGAGCCAGCGTCCGTGGCCTGAACACCGCCGCCACCATCTGGTGTGCAGCCGCGGTGGGAGCCTTTGCCGGATCGGGGTACATTCCCCAAGCTGCCATTGGGGCCGCAGCTGTGTTGATCTCCAACGTTGTGCTGCGTCCACTGGGCTACCGCATCAACCAGCAGCCTTTGAAAGGCACAGAACTGGAACTGGTCTATGAGTGTTCGTTCATCTGCAAAAGCCAAGCAGAGGCCCACATCCGCGCCTTGCTCTTGCAAGGCATAGCTCCCACCCATCTCAAACTGCGTGCCCTCTACAGCGAAGACCTGGAGGACAAGCCCGATCTGGTCAAAGTCGAAGCAGAGCTGGTCACCCAGACCCGCGACGACCAGGCCCTAGAACTTGTCGTCAGCCGCCTCAGCCTAGAGCCAGGCGTGATCACTGCCCGATGGCGGATCATCGAACAGGAATTTGGCTGATCCCTCATCCTGCCAACTCCCAACCGGTCAGCAACGCAAACACCAGAAATAAGCCGCCCCCCACCCAATGCACGGCGCGTTCAGAGATGTGAGCTGCTAAAAAACGACCTCCCACCACCGCCAGCCCTACCATCAGACCATGACCCAGGGTTGCCCCCGCCCAGACACTGAATCCCGGATGGGTGGCGGCTAGGGAAACGGTAGCAATCTGGGTTTTATCCCCGAACTCGGCTAGGGCGATCAAACTAAAGGCTTCCCAGACGATGGCCCTAACCCCCCCGCGGCCAACTCCTTTTGCTTCTGCCTGCATCACTTGTCTGAGGGCTTCCTCTTCTTCTGGTAATGCCTGTTGAGGTGGCATTCTGCACGCTTGCCAGAGCATTCTCAAGCCAAAAACGGCGAAAACCCCAGCCGATAGCACCCGCACGCCCAAGGGTGGCAGTAGCTTAAAAAGCACTTGCCCGGTTCCTACCGCTAGCAGGTTCATCATCGCTAAAGCCAGCCATGTCCCCAGAAAAACCCAGCGGCGTGGGTGGCGCATCGCCAAAATCAAGGGGGTAAAAAAGGTTTTGTCCCCAAATTCCGCTACCGTCACCAGCAGCAAACTCGATAAAAAACCGGCCCACATTTTCTAGCCTCCAACCTCTCTTGTGTGTGGAATCGGTTCACACCTAGAGGTGAAGGCTGGGAAAGTCAGACGGACTCACCAAGCTCACCTCTGCGTGAACTCAGTGAAAGTCTCGTCACCAAAGCAGCCCAACGGGTTTGCTTCGTCTCCTGCACCGGGCTGTTTTTAGCCAGTATGTCGATGCAGAGGGCGGTAAGCCGCCTGACTACTCCCTTTCCATCTGAATGGTAGCATGCTGAGCTCCCAGTGGGAGTAGTTCATTTCCGATGGGATCCCCCAAGACTTGCTGTGCCTTGGCCGATATCAGTGCCGCGCATCGCTCACCAAAGGATTGTGAAGGAGCGGCAGGCTATTATGATCACGGTTGAGGAGAAAATCAGGGGAAAACCACGTGGATGCAAAGTTAGTCTTGGTGGGGGTTGCTCTTGTCCTCTCTCTGGCAAGTTTCTACTTCGGCACCCGCAACGGCTTTTACGACACCGACAAGTATCACGGCAATGGCTCTGCTCATTAGAGCCGGGCGCTGGTGATTTTTTTATGGATCCCTTGCCCAGAAGGGCTTCCCTCCAGAATACAGGCAACGTCGGCGAGGGCTGGGTGCGGCAATATCTCTGTCAGCAGGGCTGGCAGATCCTGGCCCAGCGGTGGCGCTGCCGTTGGGGTGAGCTGGATCTGGTTGCCCACAAAGCTGATGTGCTGATTTTCGTAGAGGTGAAAACCCGTAGCCCCGGTAGCTGGGATCGAGGTGGGCTTTTGGCGGTTGGGATCCCTAAGCAGCGACGCTTGATCCGGGCTGCCCAGGCCTTCTTGAGCCAGCATCCCCACCTCTCCGAGTTGTCCTGCCGTTTTGATGTTGCGCTGATAGAACGTCGGGCCTCCAGGGAAGGGGTAAGCTATGCTTTGGTTGACTACCTGCCAGCAGCTTTTGAGATTTGTTGAGGCAAGCTTATCGGAGATGCTGTGGGAGCTTATGGCCGTTTCAGGTTAGGTGAGATGCCTGGGCTGCTGAGACAAGCCCTCTAGCCCCGCGCATTATTGCTCCGCAACGCTATTGCTCCACAACCCTGACGCAGTGTCCTAGAGTGTCCTAGTTTGAATCAAAATAACTATAAAGCTGGGCCAGCCTCTCCGACTCATCTGAATACGAAGAACAGATGGAGCTTTCTGGGGTCATTCATCATCCTCACTAAGCTCCGGCCTGGGGATCCCTTCATTGGCTCATGATTTTGGGAAACAGCATGAAAGCGCATGAGTTCTGGGCTCGTACCGACAGCCAAGGTCAACTGATCTTGCCCATGCGGGCGCAGGAACAATTGCCCAAAAATCGAGTTGTGCGGGTGCTGGTGTTGGTGGATGAGCGGGAGCTGGCTCCGGCGGATCCTTCACAGGAGCAGTTGCCCACTGCCTCGCCAGATGAAGAGCATCTTTGGTATGGAGCTCCCACCGTTCCCTACGATGGCATTTAGCGCATGGGATCTTGGCCGGACAGCCGCCAGCGATTTAGGCGTGAGAGGGTTTCTGCATCCAAGTAGGCATCAATGCCCCGCCTGCTCGATAGCCGTTTTGGTTGGACGCGCCGGATCTGCTGCTGGGCCTGCTGCACTTCATCCCACAATTGTTCTGCCGAGACCCATTCGGCGTTGTAGCCACCGATCACCAATTGCTGGACACGATCGGAGGTAGCCACCCGTACCCGACACCCATCCCTCTGCAACTGGGCACACAGCCGTTCAATACAACTGTCGGCGGTCTCGCCATAGGAGGTATACAGGATCTCGATACCCGAAGGGGAGCGCTCTTGCCGGGCTGGAGTGGGTTGGGCGTAGGCATCGTACACCACGGTCGCCTGGTAGCCCCGGAAGGCCACATAGTTGGCCAAAGATTCCACCAAGCGCAGACGGGCCAATTCCATCAGGGAGCGACGCGCTAACTGGCTCAGGGTGGGCCAAGCTCCGATGATGTTGTAGCCATCAACCAAGAGGAAGGTGGGAGAGGAGGCTTGCATGGATGGCGGTGGATCCCTTGTCCGGGATCACACTTCTTAATCTTAATCTTTATCTTATTTTTAATCTTAGTACCCAGCCTTAAAGGTTACCCCACTACTCCGAATGCTCCGATACTTTCCCGGTTGTGAGCAGATCACGGTCTGCGCTGAATCCAATAGGTGGTGAACAGTTCGCCACTGGCCTGTTTCTGAATTTTGCCCCCCAAGGCTGCGATGCGCCGCTCCCACTCCGTTAGGGGGGTGAAAATCGGTTCGGTGCCTTTGAATAGCTCGATGAGGCCCCATTGTTCCGCCCACACCGAGTCGGGATTGACCACTTCAATAATCACAGGTGCAGCCGGTCGCAACACTCGCATCAACTCTGCCCAAACCGCGTCGAAGTACTCAATCGGGTAGTAGTACAAAAATCCGGTGGCAATGGCCAGATCAAATTGCTCCGACTCGTAGTTTTCCAAATGGTGGGCGGATCCCTGTTGCATTGACTTGAACAGCTTGGAGTTAAGCTGGGGTGCCCGCGAGCGAATAAAGCGCACAATCTCACCGCTCAGCTCATGGCCGTAAAAGTAGGCTTGCCAATCGTTCCAGGGATAGGTCAGGAAGCTTACCCCACAGCCCAAATCCAAACAGGCTTCCCGTTTTTTGGGGGCACGCAGTTGCCAAAAGGGGATCCCGAGGCGTTCTTGCAGGTGATCCCGCTGCTGGGCTTGCCAAAAAGGCAGTTGCTCCAGGTCTGGGGGAAGTTGCCAACCTGGCCGACCCAGTTGAATTTCCAGCTCCCGATTGAAGCGAGCAGCCACAGAGGCAAGGTAGGGATCCCAGCTTTCCCCGGTTTGTGGTAACTCCATCTGTTGATGGCTTTGTCGTGGATGGTTGTGGACTTAACTTGCACTTAACCTACACTACCAGGACTCTCGGCCCGTAGGCTCCCGGCTGCAGGGATCCATTCACCCAGCTGTGGCTGCCGAGGATGGTGCCTGCCGGAATCTGAGCTTGGGATCCCAGCCGGGTGTGGGCGCCAATGTAGCAGGGGGCGTGCAGTTGAGCGCTGGGATGGATCTCAGCCGTTTTGTGCACCCATATCCCCGGCGCCTGTTGCTGCACATCTTCCAGGGGAAAATCCGTCATTCGACCCAGGAGAATGTCCAGTTGGCCGTGGTAATAGCTGGCCGGCGTGCCCAGATCCCGCCAGTAGCCTGCGTGGAGATAAGCTTGCAGCCGGTGCCCTTGCCTGAGCAAATCGGGGAAGACACGCCGCTCGAAGCTGAGGGGATCCCCACTGGGGTAGTCTTTAAAAATGGCCGGATCCAAGACATAGGTGCCGGCGTTGATCGTGTCGGTGGTGAGGGTGAGGGCTTCTGCAGGGGTGGGTTTTTCCCGAAAAGATTGGATCTGGCCCCCTTCCCCAACTTCCACCAGGCCATAGGCGGTGATATCTTCCACGCGGGCGAGGGTGAGGGTGGCAATGGCCTTGCTCTGCACATGACATTGCATCAACGCCTGCAAATCCAGATCCGTGAGGATGTCTGCATTGAAAACCACCAAGGGATCCCCGGTGAAATAGGGCTGAGCCAGCACCAAAGCTCCTGCCGTATCCAAAGGCGTCTCTTCGGGAATGTAGCGGAGCTTCACCCCCAAAGCAGCGCCATCTCCCAGAGCAGCCTCAATTTGTTGGCCCAGATAACCCACGCTGAGCAAAATATCCGTCAAGCCGGCTCGGCGGCAGCGCCCGATCAGCCACTCCAAAAAGGGCACATCCAAAAGGGGCAACAAAGGCTTAGGCTGCAAAAAGGTAAAGGGCCGTAAGCGAGTTCCTTTCCCACCCGCCAAGATCACCGCTTGCATAACCACCCTCAACCCCGTTCTCTTCACAAAGATATTGACATCCTCTCCGCCCAATTGCTAAGGGGGATCCATTGGGTCGAGCCAAATGTTTTCTGCTACAGCCTGTTAAGGGCTCAAGGGGTACAATAGCAGCACTTAGCAAACCAACTTCGGAAGGAGGATGGATTGATCAGTAGTAAAGAAGTCTTC